>NZ_JBVVPZ010000027.1:60621-89786 GCF_055811415.1 Mesorhizobium sp. WSM4846 | reverse complement strand
GTCTTGCCATGATCGACATGGCCAATCGTGCCGATGTTCACATGAGGCTTTGTACGCTCGAATTTACCTTTTGCCATAGTCTCTTTCCTTGGACGGCCTGGACCTTCAGTTCAGTCGAATGCGGGGCGATTAGCGACTGCGGCCGAAAAACACAAGTGTCTTGTGGCCGGGGCTTTCTCACCCGGTCTGAACCCATGATCCGGTTTTCGGGGATGTGGCGCGGATATAGGAACGAACAAGAAGAAATGGAATGGCCAAAGATAGGTTCCGCGGGTATCGCCATTCAGCGAATGGACATCGCTGCTTCCGCCTGTCCGCCTTGCCGGATTTTACTGCCGGATCTGGCCCATTGCCGGTGTGACGCCGGTCTGATTTCCTGATCCGATGCATTTCATTCCGATCGCCATCCGCGGCCCGCTGTTCATGATCCTGTCGACCGGGTCCTATGTCGCCAACGACACCATGTTGAAGCTCGCGACGGTTGGGCTGCCGCCCTATGAAGTGCTGTTTTTGCGCGGGACGGCGGCAACACTGTGGGGCATTCCGTTGCTGTTTGCGCTGGGCTACGCCAGGCAGATCCCGCTGATCCTCGACAGGAGAGTGTTGCAAAGAAACCTGCTCGAGCTGGCGGCAATCCTTTGCTACGTGGTGGCGCTCGCCAACATGCAGATCGCCGATTCGACCGCCCTGGGACAGATCACGCCCCTGCTCATGCTGATTGGCTCCTCTGTCCTGTTCGGCGAACGGATCGGCGGCTTGCGCATGGCGCTGATCGGGCTCGGCTTCATCGGCGCGGTGATGGTGGCGCAGCCGACGATGCAGGGAATCTCGGTCTACGCCTTGCTGGCGCTCGGCAATGCGGCGTTCGCCGCCGCGCGCGATCTCGCCGGGCGCCGGGTCGCCGCCGACGTGCCCGGAATGATCGTCGCAATTTCCGCGGTGGTGGTGGTGCTGGTCGGATCAGGCGTCGCGCATCTGATGTCGGAGCGGTGGGTGGCGCCCGAGACGCATCATTTACTGCTGATGGCCGGGGCCGGATTGTTCCTGATTTTTGGCCATTTCTTCATCTTCATGGCCTATCGCGCCGGGCCAACCGGCGTCGTGGCGCCGTTCTATTACTGCTTCACCGTCTGGGCGGTCATTTCCGGCCTGGTGGTGTTCCAGCAATTGCCGAACGCGCTGGCGATCGGCGGTATCCTGCTGGTGGTGGCCAGCGGGCTGACCATCGTGTCGCTCGACGAGCGGCGGCGCCGACTGACCGTCGTCGCATAATTTGGGCAGTGGTGACCAAACGGTTACATCACAATTTTCAACTTGGCCCGTTGCCCGCAAAAAATGGAGAAACCTGTGACAAGCCAGGAGAACGTCGGCAACCGCATGCTTGCCGGAAAATGCCTGTGCGGCGCCGTGCAATACGCGGTGGCCGACGAGTTCATCTACGCCGCCAACTGCCACTGCTCGGACTGCCGGCGCACCACCGGTTCGGCCTTCAAGCCGTTTGCCGGCATCGAGCGTGAGAGACTGAGCCTGACCAAGGGCGAGGACAACCTCCTGATCTTTGGCGATGAGACCGGCCACAACGTGCACTGCAAGACCTGCGGCTCATTGCTCTACTCGGTGGTCCGCGACGGCGCCTTCGTCCACGTCGCCATGGGGACGCTCGTCGACGAGCCGGCCAGCCGTCCGACGCACCACATCTTTGTCGGCTCCAAGGCGAAGTGGTCCACGATCACCGACGACCTGCCTCAATACGAAGATCATGTCACCGGAGGCGCCGACTGAAGACCTGGCGATGTGGATGACGGCATTGCCGCTCAGGCACACGCAGTGACACGGCGCATTTTCAAGGAAGTTATTTTATTTTCGATAATGACTTCAACAGCATGCTTGGAGCGGGTAGCGGGAATCGAACCCGCATATTCAGCTTGGAAGGCTGCTGCTCTACCACTGAGCTATACCCGCGCATTTCACCCGAAAACCGCTATGCACTTTTCGGTCCGAGGCTTTGCGTTTCAGGGCTTCCGGGCCGGCAGTGGTGGAGAGGGTTGGATTTGAACCAACGTAGGCATAGCCAACGGATTTACAGTCCGTCCCCTTTAACCACTCGGGCACCTCTCCAGTCTGCCGCCGGAGCCATGCAACGAGGCATCGACGCGTCGCGGCCGCAGGAGCAGCCCGTCGCGAAGCGCCTTATGGCGGCAGCGCCCAAAACTGTCAACCGCAACATCCCGGCAAAACGCGCTGAATTTGTTGACGACCCGACGAGCAGGGTTTTCAGGCTGTATCCATAGGCGAACGACACGGCTATAGAACCGGCCATGAGCAACGATAACAAGCCCAAAACCCCGAAAGACACCCACTACGCCAAACTGCGCCGCGCGCATCGCGACGAGAAGAGCGGCGGCGCGCCGGCGTTCAGGCCGCGCCAGCCGGTACCACCAGGAGAGACCGCCGCGGATGGGCTGGTGCGGCTGTACGGCCTGCACACGGTGCGAGCAGCACTCGACAATCCGCGCCGGCGGATCAAGAAGATGCTGGTGACGCGCAACGCCGCCGAGCGGCTGGCGATCGCCGACCTCGCCGCCCTGCCCTTTGAGACAGAGATGGTCGAGCCGAAAGACATCGACAAGGTCACCGGCTCCGACGCCGTCCATCAGGGCGTGCTGATCGAAGCCGAGCCGCTAAAACCCAAGCGGCTCGATGCGCTCGGCGATACAACGCTGGTGCTGGTCCTCGACCAGGTTACCGATCCGCACAATGTCGGCGCGATCCTGCGCTCGGCGGTCGCCTTCGGCGCCGGCGCGCTGATCACCACGGCGCGCCACAGCCCGCATGAATCCGGCGTGCTGGCAAAATCGGCCTCCGGGGCGCTGGAGCATATCGACCAGATCGAGGTGAAGAACCTCGCCGACGCGCTCGGCCAGTTGCACGAGGCCGGCTTCCAGACCATCGGCCTGGATTCGGACGGACCGGCGGAACTTGAAAAGAGCTTTTCGGGAGAAAAGATCGCGCTGGTACTGGGCGCCGAGGGCAAGGGCCTGCGCCAGAAGACCCGTGAAACGGTGACGACGCTGGCCAGGCTCGACATGCCCGGCGCCATCCGTTCGCTCAACGTGTCGAACGCCGCGGCGGTGAGCCTTTATGCGGCGAGGAAGTTTTTGGGTTAGGGGAGCAGGGGAATAAGGGAGTAAGAATAAGGCAGCGAGAAAGGCGGGTTGCGGCTCGCTGCAAGCGCTATCCCTACTGCCTTACTGCCTTACTGCCTTACTGCCTTACTGCCTTACTGCCCTATTCCCCTATTCCCCTATTCCCCTATTCCCCTACTCCCCTAACTCCTGCCCCGCCATTCGCTCCAGCGCCCTGACCAGCGCCGAATGATCCTCCTTGGCGCCGCCATTGGCCGCGCAGGAGTTGAACAATTGCTGCGTCGTCGAGGTGTTGGGCAGCGCGACGCCGAGCGTCTTGGCGCCTTCGAGAGCGAGATTAAGGTCCTTCTGGTGCAGTTCGATGCGAAAGCCCGGCGCGAAGCTGCGCTTGATCATGCGCTCGCCATGCACTTCTAGAATGCGCGAGGCCGCCAGCCCGCCCATCAGCGCTTGTCGAACCTTGGCTGGATCGGCGCCGGCTTTCGAGGCAAAAACAAGCGCTTCGGCGACTGCTTCAATGGTCAGCGCGACGACGATCTGGTTGGCGACCTTGGTGATCTGGCCGACGCCGTTGGGGCCAACCAGCGTGATGTTCTTGCCCATTTTTTCGAACACCGGCCTGGCACGCTCGAAGGCCCTTTCCTCGCCACCGACCATGATGGTCAGGGACGCGGCCTTGGCGCCGACCTCGCCGCCCGACACCGGCGCATCGAGATAGTCGCCGCCGAGGTCGTTGATCTTCCTGGCGAATTCCTTCGTTTTGATCGGTGAGATCGAGCTCATGTCGATGACCAGCTTGCCCGCGGTCAAACCCGAGGCGACGCCGTTGTCGCCGAACAGCACGTCGGCCACCTCAGGCGTGTCGGGAACCATGGTGATGACGGTGTCGGCGGCACGTGCCACGGCGTGATGGCCGGAGACGGTTTTTAGACCCTTGGCGACGAGATCGGCCGGCGGTTTTGAGCGGTGATCGCTGGCGACGACGGTGTAGCCGGCGTCGAGCAGATGCCCCGCCATCGGCGCGCCCATGATGCCGAGGCCGATGAAGCCGATAATGTCCATTTTTGTTCTCCGTTCTTTTAAGGCCGTGTTCCGTCGCGCCCCCCTCTGGCCTGCCGGCCATCTCCCCCACGGGTGGGGAGATCGGCAGTTTCGGCCTCGGCTTGTAACTTTCTAAAACCTCGTAGATTGGCGAAAGCGGCGGTGACATCCAATCTCCCTCCCTGTGGGGGAGATGGCCGGCAGGCCAGAGGGGGGCGCGACGGAACTCGACGTCGATTGTAAACGTCCCTAAGCCGCAGCGTTCCCCTCCCCTACAAACTCCCGGAACCAGCCCAGCCCGGCTTCCGTCCCGCCCTTCGGCTTGTATTCCGCCCCGATCCAGCCGGTATAGCCGATGCGGTCGATGTGACTGGACAGAAAAGGAAAATTGATCTCGCCCGTCCCCGGCTCGTGACGGCCGGGATTGTCCGCCAGCTGGATATGCGCGATGCGGTCGAGGTTTGCCTCGATGGTGCGGGCGAGATCGCCCTCCATGATCTGCATGTGATAGATGTCGTATTGCAGGAACAGGTTTTTTGAGCCGACGCGGTCGATGAGCGCCATGGCCTGGTCCGAATAGTTGAGGAAGAAGCCGGGGATATCGCCGGTGTTGATCGGCTCGATCAGCAGCCTCACGCCGGCCTGCTCCAGCTTCTCGGCCGCGAAAGCCAGGTTCTCGGCGAAGACGTCTTCCAGCACCGAACGCTCGACGCCTTGCGGTGCGATGCCGGCGAGGCAGTTGACCTGTTCGCAACCCAGCGCCTGCGCATAGGTGATCGCCTTGGCGATGCCTTGCCGGAACTCGGGAACACGATCCGGCAACACCGCAATGCCGCGCTCGCCCTTTGCCCAGTCGCCGGCCGGCAGGTTGAACAGCACCTGCGTCAGGCCGTTCTTCTTCAGCCTCGCCGCAACGACATCGGGCGCATGGTCATAAGGGCCGATATATTCGACACCCCTGAAACCGGCGCGGGCGGCGGCTTCGAAGCGGCCGAGGAAATCGTGCTCGCCAAAGAGCATCGAGAGGTTGGCTGAAAAACGCGGCATTCTTTTTTCTCCGTTCAGTCCAGCATGACGATCGCCGTCGGCGCGTCTTCGTGATGTTCGGCAAGCTCCTCGAATTCGGTGATCTTGTCGATTTCGGTGCCCATCGAAATGTTGGTGACACGCTCTAAGATGAATTCGAGCACGACCGGAACCTGGTGCTCCTTCATCAGGCGCTGCGCCTGCTTGAAGGCGCCGGCAAACTCCTCCGGCCTGCGCACCCGGACCGCCTTGCAGCCCATGGCCTCGGCAACCGCGACGTGGTCGACGCCATAGCCAGCCTCGGGATCGTCTTTCCGGTTGACGTTTTCGAAGGCGAGGCTGACCTCGAAATCCATCGAAAAGCCGCGCTGCGCCTGGCGGATAAGGCCGAGATAGGCGTTGTTCACGACGACATGGATATAGGGCAATTTGTGCTGCGCGCCGACCGCCAGTTCCTCGATCATGAACTGGAAATCATAGTCGCCGGACAGCGCCACGATGTTGCGCTCCGGATCAGCGGCGCGAACGCCAAGTGCTGCCGGCAGCGTCCAGCCGAGCGGACCGGCCTGGCCGCAATTGATCCAGTTGCGCGGCTTGTAGACATGCAGGAACTGCGCGCCGGCGATCTGCGAAAGGCCGATCGTGGTGACATAGGTGGTGTCGCGGCCGAATGCCTTGTTCATTTCCTCGTAGACGCGCTGTGGCTTCAGCGGCACCTGGTCGAAATGCGTCTTGCGCTTCATCGTCTTCTTGCGGCCCTGGCATTCCCTGGCCCAACCCGACCAGTCGCGCAGTTTCCCAGCCGTTTTCCACTCGGTGGCGACGTCGAGCAGCATTTTGAGCGCCGCACCGGCATCCGAAACGACACCGAGATCCGGCGCGAAGACACGGCCGATCTGGATCGGCTCGATGTCGACATGGATGAATTTCTTGCCGCTGGTATAGACGTCGACGGAGCCGGTGTGGCGGTTGGCCCAGCGGTTGCCGATGCCGAAGACGAAATCGGCCTCGAGCATCGTCGCGTTGCCGTAGCGATGCGAAGTCTGCAGCCCGCACATGCCGGCCATCAGCCGGTGGTCGTCGGGGATCGCGCCCCAGCCCATCAGCGTCGGGATCACCGGCACGCCGGTGACTTCGGCGAACTCGATCAGCAGATCCGAGGCATCGGCATTGATGATGCCGCCGCCGGCGACGATCAACGGTCTTTCGGCCGCGTTGAGCATTTTCAGCGCTTTCTCGGCCTGGCCGCGCGACATTACCGGCTTGAACGGCACCAGCGGCTCATAGGCGTCGATGTCGAACTCGATCTCGGCCAGCTGCACGTCGACCGGCAGATCGATGAGAACCGGCCCCGGCCGCGACGAGCGCATCAGGTGGAACGCCTTCTGCAGCGCCATTGGCACCAGGTAGGGTTCCATGACGGTGACCGCCCATTTGGCGACGGGTGCTGCGATGGCGGCGATGTCGACGGCCTGGAAATCCTCCTTGCTGAGACGCGCCCGCGGCGCCTGGCCGGTGATGCAGAGGATCGGGATGGAATCGGCCGCGGCCGAATAGAGGCCGGTGATCATGTCGGTGCCCGCCGGACCGGAAGTGCCGATGCACAGGCCGATATTGCCTGATCTGGCACGGGTATAACCTTCGGCCATGTGCGAGGCCGCCTCGACATGGCGCGCCAGGATATGGCGGATCGTAGCCCTCGTCTTCAGCGCCGAATAGAACGGGTTGATGGCAGCACCCGGCACTCCAAAGGCGCAAGAAATGCCTTCCTTTTCCAGAACGAGAACCGCTGCGTCGACTGCGCGCATCCTGGCCATGTCAGCCTCCACGGAATTGTTGATGGCCGAGAATGACAGCGCGCCACTTATTTTTCAATTTTTCCAGAATATTTTTTCATTTCTATGAAACGGCCGTTATATTTTGATTTAATTGGATTTTCTGTTTTCCACGAAATTTATGAGGCAAATCAGTGAAAAACTTTTTCATTGCGCATTTGGCGAAATCGGCAAGAATGCCGCTATGGAGACCGCCGAAAAACGCCAGCGCGGACGGCCGCGCGCCTTCCACGGTCCGGCCGAGGCGACTTCGGTGCAGTCGCTCGACCGGGCGCTGCGCATCCTGGCCATCGTCGCCGAAGGCAGCGGCCTGTCGCTGAGCGAGATCGCCGCGCAGAGCGGCCTCCCCGCCTCCACCGCCTACCGCATGCTGACGACGCTGGAAAACCACGGCATGGTCGAGTTCGACAGCACCGACCAGCTGTGGTCGATCGGCGTCGAGACCTATCGCATGGGCGCGGCGTTCCTGCGCCGCCGCAAGCTGGTCGACCGCGCCCGCATCGTCATGCAGGAATTGATGGAGAAGACCGGCGAGACCGCCAATCTCGGCGTCGCCGAGGACGACTGCGTCGTCTTCGTCAGCCAGGTCGAGACGCATCAGGCGATCCGCGCCTTCTTCCGGCCGGGCACGCGCAGCTCCTTCCATGCATCGGGCATCGGCAAGGCGGTGCTGGCGCATCTCGAGCCGGAGCGCGTCGGTGCCATCCTGCGCCGCGCCGGGCTGGAGCGCTTCACTGAAAAGACGCTGTCCGACATCTCGTCGCTGGCCCGCGATCTGGTGACGATCAAGCTGCGCGGCTGGTCGGTCGACGACGAGGAGCGGCACCCCGGCATGCGCTGCGTGGCCGCCACCATCTTCAACGAGTTCGGCGAGCCGATCGGCGGCGTTTCGGTTTCGGGTCCGACGGTGCGGGTCACGCCGGAGCGGCTGGCCGAGATCGGCCCGCTGGTGCGCGATGCGGCAGCGGCGGTAACGAAGATGATCGGCGGCAGGACGGCTAAGGCCTGACGCCATAAGCGCGAGCGGGCAACCCTCCAGACAAAGAAAAAGGGGCCGTGGGGTGCCCCTTCTTCCGGTTGCCTGAACGGTCCTCTCAAAGCCGGCAGCGGTGACGATAGCCGTCGTAGCCGACATAGGTGTCGGAGTACGGATCGTAGCTCTGATAGCGGTTAAGGCAGCGCCGGACGTGCCATGATCCGCCATTTTCCTCGATGTAGACGGTGCGCGGCTGGGCGAGCGCGGTGCCGAGCAGGAAGCCACCGACGCCGGCGGCGATGCCGATGCCAAGGTGCTTGTTGTGATGGTGCTTGTGATGGGCGGCCGAAGGCTGAACGGTCCCGGCCAGCATGGCGGCGGTGACAGTGGTGGCGATGAGGCCGGAAACGATGGTGCGCTTGAACATGACGATCTCCTTGCTGCGTTGTGAGAGGCGATCCATCCGCCTCTTGACCATCTGTCGTGGCAGCAAGGAAAAAGGTTCGACGGTTTTTTGGATTTTCTCGAAAATGCAAAGCTGCGGTCTGAACTGAGCTTGCGGTCAGGCGCGTACCGGCGAGGAGCGCCGGTCGACAGAGCCTCTACAACCGTCCTCTTAACCGCAAGGAAAACGGTTCGACGCTTTTTCGATTACTATGAACTGGGTTTGCGCCAGGCGCGCAATTACGACCAGCGAAGAGCGCCGGTCGGCAGTCCGGCGGCAGGAGGCCTCAGCCCATGCCGGTGATGTGGCGCAGCCAGAAGGCAAGCGCGATGAAGCCGATGATGGTGGTGACGCCGGTCCAGTCGACATTGGCGCTCTTCAAAACCTTGATGAGCTTCACCAGGAGAAACCAGGCCACGACGACGATCAGGGCAATGACGACAAGTCTGATCATGCGACACCCTCGCCTATGCGATTGCACCTTCGAACGATATAGGAAGCCAATTGGCCGTTTTCAGGATGCCTGCGCCGGCGGCTCCAGCGCGCTCAAAACCGAGTTTTGTCTTTACTGGCGCACCAAATATGCTAACCGGAGCGCCGTGCCCTTGTAGCTCAGCTGGTAGAGCAGCGGTTTTGTAAACCGAAGGTCGGCGGTTCGATTCCGTCCGGGGGCACCAGTTTCCACCCGACTATCCCAAGAAATCAAGGAACGCATGGGTTTCAACGTCCCCCGAGGTACACCAAAAGGTACACCGAGGGTCCACGAAGGATGAAAATGATACTGGAGCATGTCCAGCCGCGCGGCTATCGCAGGGTCTATCGGCGGAAGGTCCCGAAGGCACTTCAAGGCATTCTCGGCAAGAAGGAGCTGGTGCTTCGTCTCGGCAAGACCGATGCCGAGGTTCGTAAGCAGTATGACGCCACCCACGCCGAGGCAGAGCAAATCTTCGCCAAAGCGTGGGACGAGTTGCGCGGGGTAAAGACGCCGGAAACCAAGCTCACCGCACGCGAACTGTTCGATCAAGCGACCAAACGGCTTCGCGAACTCGGCTTCAACCCCTATCGTGCGAACGGGAGCGGCGATCCCGATGACGCTGACGAACTGAACGACTGGATTGCCCGCGATGTCGTCGCCGAGGGCATCGTCAAAGGCTACCCAAGGGACGAAGAGACCGACCACCCCGTTGGCGTATCTAGCGAGGACCGGGCACTGTTGACGCTGCTGACCTCTCCAAGCGTCCCTGACGGCCCCTCACCCACTCTAGAAGATGCCAAGCGGCTCTATCTGAAAGACCGGTTCACTAAGACCAATCCTTTCGAGAAATCGAAGAAGCCGGACGAGCAACAAGCCGACCTTGTCGTGGGACATGTCAAGTCGGCTCTCGGCTATGACCCGGTGTTGGCGGAAATGAAGCGCGCCGATGCCAGAGCCGTAGCCGACGCCATGTTGAAGGAAATCCCAACTGCCGCGACTGTGGACCGCTACCTCGACGTGGTGCGAGCCATCATCGCCCATGGCATTCGAGAGTTCGACCTCGTCGGCGTGAAGAACCAGTTTGAGAAGCTTGACGTTGCCGACAGCGGGAGGGAACCGGACAAGCGGAAGAGGCTTCCTTTCACAACCGAGCAATTGGCCGCAACGCGGGAGCGCGTCCTTGATCGTGCTGCCGACGACCTCAAGCAGATTTGGCGACTTCTTCAGGGCACCGGCTGCCGCCTATCCGAGATCACCGGGCTTCGCGTCAGCGACGTAATGCTGGAGGCCCAATAGCCGCACATCGACGTCGAGTGGCACGACGAGGGCCGGGTGAAGACCGAAGTCTCTCGCCGCAAAGTCCCCCTGATCGGTGACGCGCTCCAGGCGGCGCGGGAGGCGGTCAACGCGGCAGGCAACAGCAAGATGCTATTCGCCCGTTACGGTCATGAGGGCGGCGGCGACAAAGCCTCGGCTTCGCTCGGTAAACACGTCAGAGCCGCCGTAAAGGACAAGAAGGTGATTACCCACTCATTGCGCCACCGCATGGAGGACTTGCTGGTAATTGCTTGGGTTCCGGAGAAGCTCAAGCGGTCCATCATGGGCCAACTCAGGGGGCGGCGCTGGGGATAATTACGGTGGTGAGGAAGCGCGGCTGAAAGTGGCGACTGAGGCCATGGAGAAAGCTCTCGCCACGGCCACATAGCCTTACCAGCCCGTCAGCAGTCAAGGCGTTGCTTCGAAGCAACGGATTACCTGTCTGACAAGTCGGCCACGCACATCAAGTTGCCGCTGGGTTCAAACATCCGGCGACCAATCACGGTTGCTGTAGGGCCGCCAACCCGTGCAATAAAGATCGTGTTATCCCGATGCTGCGACGACAACCCGGCCGGCGTCGACGTGTGCTTCCACTTCGGCGTAAATCTCCGAATAGAGGTCAACCTCCTTCCCCTCGGCAGTAATGGATACCGCAAGGGAGTATCGGGCCTTATCAGCCCCCCGCTTTTGCCCGAGGTGCGATTTCCACCATCCGCCCACTGGGGTGATTGCGATCTGATCATGGCTAGCGAGATCGACCGCATAGCCGCGCCACAGATCGCAGTGAAGAGAACCAGCCTGCACGGCCTTTGGCCCTAGGAGCCAGCGGCTTGGCTCGTTGGGGGTCTTGTCGGAACCGATTGCCTGCTCCGCAGCTTCTTTGCCCGCTTCTACCTCCGAGCGACTAAGGCGCTTCCGGAACTCTTCGTGAGTCTCAAGCCGCTTCTTCAATTCGAACCGAAGCCCGTAGGAACGATAGGTCTCTGGCCGAGTTGCGGCTCGTCCTGAGAGGTTCGGCTCTACGAAGTAAGAAAGCGTGACCTTCATCACAACGATGGCGCTCTCAAGCGCTTGCAACGCATCAAGCGGTCACGGCAACTCATAGAAATGCATCTCGTCGAACACCGCGTTGCCGCCTTGCACCAGCGTGAATGGCTGAATTTCAGCCTGAGCAAGCAAAGTGACATCGTTCCGCGCTGAGGCAACCGCTCGTCCAAGATTTGGCACGCCGAACCCCACGTCGCGGAGAAGGAGTTGCATCGCCCCTTTGCTAATGCCCTTCCAATGGGAGCCCTTTCCGATGAGCTTCTTCCGGATCGGGGGTGGCCACTCAGCCGATTGCACTGCCAAAGCGCGGTATGTTTCAGGCCACAGTCCCGGTACGGCTGCCTTGAGCTGCCCCACAAAATTGCCTGCCATCGCAGGCGCGGCGCTGGTCGCCCAAAAGGGCACCAAGGGTTCTTCGTCTACGTTAGAACCAGTTGAAAGAAGAGAAACAGCCGGATGCCAATCACAGTCATCTGCCTCGCTGACCATCATGTTCCCAGCTTCAAAGAGTACCTCAGGCTTGATGGGCGTGAGGTCTCCCACGAGGTTCTGAGAGCCGGTGCTGAGCCGACCACGCTCTTTGTGGGTGGTGACGTGCCGGACATGGAGTGACGGTTGGGTCAGGTATTTCTTAGGCCCCCTGAAGTTCTCCTCAGGGTGTGGCCGAGGGCGGTACAGGGACACAGGAGACCCTACCTACCAGCTTGGTGAGGGATGAGCTTCTTGGCCTCCTTAGCGGCATCCTCGAATGCCTGCCGTGTATCTCCTTGGGGTCAACCTCCTCGCGACCTAAGGCTGCAAGGCAGAGGGCCGACGCACGTTGCCACTTGGGTCCCCTTCTTGGGCCACTTAAGGAGCTGCTCGGCGGCACCTCGGACATTGTTGCAGGCATAGCTGACACCGACCAGTTCGGTCTTCACGAACACCGGAGGGGAGAACCAGATGGTTGCCATGAAGGGACTCCACCGGCAGTCACTCGTTTACGCACAGGTTCCAGTCTAGGCTCATCCAATTTGATGACTAGGGGAATGGACCATGACCATTTTACTAAATTAGAAATGATGCATGAAGGGGCATACAATTCGCCCCAGCCGGCGACCCCAACGCCCCCCGCGCTGGCTAGGCCCGGCGGCCCGACAGTCACTCGATAGGCTGTCGGGCCGTCCCTAGCAAAATTTGCACGGCAGCGACGACCGACTTGAGCCGAGGTAGAACCAATACGCAATTAAGACCTAATCAGAGGAGCGTAGCAGCCCCTCCTCCTCGGCAGCAGCCTCGAATGCCTTCCTTACGTCGTCGGGCGTGCGCTCGCCTTCAATTAGACCCATGCAGACCTCGACCGCCTCCTTCCACTTTGGTCCCCGCTTGGTCCACTTCATGAGTTCCGCGGCGGCACCTTCGACATTGGTGCAGACGTAGGTGAGCCCAGGTTTGTCGGTTTCGATATAGACCGGAGGGTGAAACCAATGGATTGCCATAAGGGGTATCTAGGGCAGCTAGGGGATTTCGTCCCGACTGGCCTTACCGATCGCCTCAAGCAATGAAGCGAGGGTTGGCGTCAGTTCTGGTTCGACCTCCAGCCCAAGCAGCTTGTGTACGTGATGACGATTGTCTTCGGTGCCGATCAGCTCCCGAACGGCGTCGGCAAGGGTCTTATGCCCGGCTCTGTCACGCTTTGCCATGTCTGCAGGAGTCCCCGACAGTGGCGCAGCAACTCGCGGGTCACGGAATGGTTCCGTTAGGGATCAGGAATACTTGGTAGAAATTTCTGAGCGCGAAGGACTGGCTGATCAACCGGCGGCCATCAGAGGATCATTCGCGTTGGTCGAAGGCTACCGCGCGCCCAAATGCCGGAGCCGCTTCCACGATAAACTCGATCAGATCACAGTCGGTCACTTCCCAATGGGGACCGTCTTCGCGCACCGCTGCTATCGTGGACTTAACAGAAACGATCCCGCCGTATGGGGCTGCCTCGATGACCTCCAGAACAAGGTCCTCGACTGTGCGCCCGTTGGTCGTCTTAACGTTCACCCGACGGTTCCCCGGTCACTACCCCAAATTACCTATGTGTTGCACCTTGCGGGACAAAATCAATGTACGAAATCGTACCAAGAAACGGGTCGGAATGTTTGATAGAAATTTCTGAGCGGGGGATCGGATTACCAGCTCGCGCGACGACCGCCCGTGCCCCCTCGGTCGCTGAACGGGCGCTGAAGATGGCGCTCTGGGTCGGCTAGACCTTCGGGGTTCCGTAACGGTAAATGAGCAGCGGGGACCGGGTGGGGGCTTGGGGTTAGTCCCCGCTGCTTTGAGCTGCCTTCGTCGGGGTGCAGTGGCAGCACAACTAAATAGTGACTGAGCGATGACAGGACCCAGACAGCGGAGCCTTGGGCACCCTGTCAGTCTTACACCGGCTAGTGCCCCCCCCGGGCCACCCGGGCAGGTGTCTCAAGAGTGCGGCCGGGGACGGACCTTCAAAGATTGCGACTTCCGTACCCCAGCCTACACTCCGGCCTGACGCGCGTGCCCACCCAATCTACCCCAGCGTCAAGCGACAGGTCATTAGTAGCCGATACAGATCGCCCCCAAATCGGCCGCTTGAGCTAGCTCGGATAGACAATTCGGGTGAGCGGGTTCAACGGGTCAAGAGGAGGGTCGGAATATCCGGGCCAAATTTTCTTACGACTCATCGGATAACAGGCTCATGCGTGGCACCCCCCGTGCCCATTCATTTCCTCCACAGGCGGACCCGAGCACGCGGAGGTCTTTACCGCTAGCCAGACTAGGGGGAACGGCTCGATGCTCATCCACATCAAGTGTGGTCGGACCGTATCAGGTCGCAAGGCACCGGGCCGAGCCCTCGACCATGCCGGCGGCGGGTCTGTGAACAAAGGTAATCTTTTTCTCACATACCCGTTGACATGTGAACTTAGCGTGAGGTAATGAATGTGAACATTGGCTCTAAGGAGATAGTTCACACCATGGCAATCGTTGGATACGCCCGGGTTAGCACGACCGACCAGAACACGGCAGTTCAGATCGACCAGCTAAGGGCGGCGGGGGTGACGGAAGACCACCTCTTTCAAGACCCGCTCTCAGGGCTGGACAACGACAGGCCGAAGCTGGCGGAAGCACTCCGGTTCGTGCGGAAGGGTGACACACTGGTGGTGACGAAAGTCGACCGTTTGGCGAGATCAGCGGCGCACCTTCACCAGATCGTGGAAGACCTCGACAAGCGGGGGGTCGGGTTCCGGGTGCTGAACGACCCGTCGCTGGATACGACCAAGCCGCACGGCAAGCTGATGTTTGGCATCCTTGCCAGCATTGCAGAGTTTGAGACCGCCCTCAGGAAGGAACGGCAGATGGAAGGCATCGCCAAGGCGAAGGCCCGAGGCGACCACCTTGGGAGACCCAAGACGGTGACCCAAGAGATTGAACAGAGAGTACGCGACATGCGGGCTGAGGGTGCCTCGATCAGGGCGATTGCGGCGGCTGTTGGTTACTCGACCGCGACGGTTCAGAAGATCATGAAAGAGTGAGGCGGAGGCGACACAAATCCCACCTACTGGGACAGCGGTCGTTAGGGCGCGTCCCTCTCTATCTGTCCTCTTATCAGTATCTCACACACCCACGTCACCTTCAGTTCCACCCCTGCGAGCAATCTGCGGGGTGCGTCGGGAGGCTTTCTCTTTTGTATCTCACCACCGGATCAACACCCTGTAGGAGCGCCATGAAACCAAAGAAAGACCTCGCCCCACACATGGATGAACCCCGCTCCTTCCGGAGTCTCTCGGTCTCAATCGAGACTGGACTATCTTGAAGGGCCAACGTCGGGTTGCCGGGGGCGAGCCGATCAACTTCTACAAGGGCCGAGCCAAGCGCGCCCTCTACGCCGACTACGAGGAAACCCGAGACGCCCTCGACCGTACCTACAGGCGGGATGCGCTGGACCACTCAGGAGTGCCCGAGAGTGAACCCGGCGAGTGGATGACCGTGTCTGAATACGCCAAGTCCAAGGACACCGGCCCGAGGAAGGCGCGGGAAGTTATGGAAGGTCTCGGCATTCTACAGCAGGAAATCGAGGTTCGCCTGGTCCCGCTGCTTTCCGACCCCAGGCAGACCAAGCCCAACTACAGGACCACCTCACGTCTCGCTTCATGGGCCGTTGAGGCTGGCTTTGGGAGGCGCATGAAGTCCGGGGTGGGCGTCCCCTACGATGTCCTGTCACCGGATGGAGTGGCTTGGCTCAATGCCCGTTGGCTGAAGCCCGTCGAGAAGACGGAGGTGAAGCGTGGGCGTCCCTCGACCCTTCGGGGTGAGGTTCAACATCTCCTCGCCGAGGGCAAGACCAAGGCCGACATTGCCCGGCTTCTCGGGAAGTCTCGGCAGATCGTGTCGCATCACGTGAAAGTGCTGAAGGCGGCTTGAGCGGGGAGTGTCAAACAATTCCCGGTCTTGGCTATTATTGGACCTTAAAGGTTCCCCTGACGGGTGGTCCAGCAGGATGGCTGCGGGTGGACTGGTAATCAGGAGTGGACGAAAGTCCCTCCCTCCCGAGGTCAGCACCTTCAGCAGAGCCTTTGAGCCTCACTCCCGACACCAGCCCCAGCACCACTGTAGTATCCACCAAAGGCACCCCTGAAGGCTGAGTGTTCGGGGTGAGAGACTGACTGTGTCTCTCTTCTGTGGTCTTCGCTCTCACCAATCCCTTCATGGTCGATCTTCGAGGAACATTCATTCTGAAGGAGACCGAAGGGCTCATGAAGTTATGACCCCGATGAAAGGATGACAGACCGTCTCCTCTCTCCGTCTTCACCTCCAAAGCAACCAAAGGACATTCTCAAGGCCACCCACATTCTGTGGCTACGCTTGAGGACCGACTGTTAATACCTACCCAATCGAGAAAGGAAGCAATGGCATACAGGCCGAAGCAGACAAGGCCAAGCAGGATGCCCTCGCTGTTGAGGCAACAGAACGCGCCAAGTAGGAAGAGATCGACCGCGCGGTTGAGCTTTCTGTACGAAATAACCCACAGCTTCAGGCCCAGCGCATGGGGATCAACAAGCAACTGATCACATCGCAGAGCGCCGGTGTGATCCCGCCTATGGCAGAGGTCGAGCGGACCCCGGTGAAGGTCCTCGGCGGGATCGAGGTGAGCTACAGCCAAGCCAAGGACATGGCCGAGGTCGGGCAGATCACGCAGGCCGAGTTCAACAAGGCAGTCGTCGACGGTCTTGCGGCCCGAGGCTACGCGGCACCGAAGTCTTTCAGCTAACCACGGCGGACGCTGAGAAGCCTCTGGCCCCTGTCGAGGGGCTGGAGGTTCCGACGGTGGATGAAGACGACACGAAGGAAGACGAGAAGGATGAGACCGAAGACGAGAAGGCCGAAAGGCAGCTCAAGGAAATGGCGGCTATGGCTGACCGCTCACTGGATCGCTTCAACACTAACGCCCCTTCTGAGGTGAGAGACGCAGCGATTGCCGAGTACATCGACACGGGCACTTTGAGCCATGAGACGGCCCAAGTTGGACGTCGTCGAGGTGGCGGTGGTCGAGGCAGCCTTCACGCAGCACATCGAGCGCAACGTCTTGAAGCCTGCAGGACTCACCATGGGTCAATACACCTCCTATGTCGACGAGGCCGACATGCCGGCGCTGAGACGTGCCGTGGTCTCTGGCGACTGGTCGACCCTGCATCGACATGCCCAAGCCGTGGCGGCGCACATTGCGCAGAACGGCGACAGCAACGAGGGGCTCTATTAAGCCCGAGTGACTTCCCCTGCCCCGGTGTGCTTGGCCCAAAACGGGCGTGCTGGGGTGGGGGCTTCCTTCAAACACCATCAGAACACTGTGCGGTACGACCGCCAGAGCGCGTTCAAGTCTCGCCGGCACAATCCACCATGCGGAGCCTTCCGCGCTTCCACCATGCAAATACGGAGAACATGCAACAGATCGAATTGAGCGGGTCATACACTGCCGTCACGACGCTGTCGGGCGAGGAAATTAGGATCACCACCACGCGCAGTCCTGTGTCGGGAATTGGTCAAGCGAGGAGTCGACCCTGGCGAGCCTGTCAGGGTCACAATCGGCACCGTGCCAATGTGGAAAGCAGATCGGACCATTGGCGCTTGGGCGGGGATCGATGTCACCGAATACGACCGGGATGAGCTTCGGACTGAGAAGCACCGGCCATTCCCAGTCTCTCGAATGAGGTCATAGCACCCAGCGGTTTGACCCTGGAGCGCGTTCAGTGCTCGGCAACGACCGAAGCCTTGGCGCGTGGCAGGTCCGTAGCAGTACTTGCGCAAAGATCGCCGATTCAGGGCAGCGGGATCGGCTTGTCGCTGAGTGTGCGCAAGTACGCGGTCAGGTCGACCCGTTCGGTCTCGTCCGGGACACCGGGAGTCTCCATCTTAACGCCCGGCGTGGTGAGCATGGGCCCGAAGAGAAATCTGATCAGGTCCTCGTACGTCCATACACCCTCCCAGCCCATCAAGGCGTCGGAGTAACGCATGTCTGCCATGGATGCCTTGTCGCGGCCGACGACGCTCCACAAGTTAGGTCCTATTTTGTTTCCTCCCTGTGGGTCGGCGTCGTGGCAAGTAGTACACCGGCGGGTGTATTCGGTTCGGCCTTTCTCGACATCGGCAGAAGCCAACTTCATTGAGATTGGGGCTGGTGTTGGCAAGACGACGCCATGCGCCAAGAGATAGTCGGCAACTTCGCGTTGCCCCCTGTTTTTTGCCAGATGGAGCGGCGTCTTGCCGTGCATTGCCTTCGCATTCACGTCCGCTCCGGCCTCGACCAGTGCCTCACGCAGTCGAAACAATCGAGAGTGACGGCGACATGAAGGGCGAACTCGCCACCACGATCGGAATTTGGATCCGCGTCCCGCTCCAGCAACAGGTTTAACAGATCGATCTTGCCTGTCCGACAGCCGCCATCAGTGGGGGACCACCAGTCGTCTGGGCGTTGACGTCGGCACCACGTTCTATGAGCAGTTTTGCCGCTTCGATGTGGCCCATAAAGACCGCGAGATAGAGCGGCGTTAAGCTTCCATCACTCTCATCTACATCAGCGCCCGCATCGAGCGCTGCTGTGATCGCCGCGACATCGCCCTCCATGGCGGCATCGTGGATGGCGGCGGCATGCGATACAATCGGAATGTGCAAAAGCAGCAGTGGAATGAAGAGCAAGGGCATGCGCATTTTGGCATCTCCCAAGGCAAACCGCGGTATGTGTCACGCTTTCAAGCCAGCAAAAGTACCACGACTGCCTGATCGTAGCCACTCCAACCAGTGCCTAACAGATTGTGGAAGCCCGAGAGAATGAAAGTTTTCAGGAAGACCGGCCAGATCGTACCGGTTAAATCCCCTGCTGACACAGTTCGGGTGGAACGCCCCGGTTGGATTTGGCCCTTAGCGCCGTCCGGGGGCACCAAAGCCAGTCGTCTTGAATGAGGCTGGCCTTTCGGATTTTGCCGCGCTGCGCGAGGGGGGCAAGGCTAATCGGGACCTCTAGATCCCATACATCATGGCAATGAAGAATACCGGTGCAAAGATCAGGAAGATCGCCATTACTATAATCACGGCGAGGGCCAGGCGCTCTGTTCGCCTGACGATTGCAACGACGTCGTCGTCGCTCGATGAAACAAGATCAACCGCCGAGAAATCTGTTGGGTCAGGAGTTTGATTGTCATTGGCGGGTCGGCTTGCGACCGCATCGGCATTCTGTTGGGTCTGGATAAGGGTCACAGTTCTCTCCGCCGTTAGGGTGCCACATCGGGTGCCCGCCGATGAGTATACAGCGGGGCCACCCGGAACCACCGATGAAGGGACTTTGCTCGGCGGCCAAATACCAATCCCTTGCCAAGATCTTGGTTGCCAGCCTCAGCCCTCTGTCTTTAACGCACAGACTTCAGTCTTACTGCGTCATGGACCATAGCCCGGCGCCGGAACTAAGTGCCCGCCGGTCCCGTTGCCGACCAGTGATAATTGAGAATAGGAGATAGTCATGGCTGACGGTCCCACCGTTGTTAACTCAGGCGGAAATGGCGCCGGCACCGCTGTCGCCGTCGTTCTCGCAATTGTCGCAATCGTGATCCTGCTGTTGTTCACCGGCGTTATCAACATCAACGGCGGGGGCACCGGAAAGGACGTCGACGTAAAGGTTGAAGCGCCTACGGTCGAAGCGCCCAACGTCGAAGCGCCAGCCGCGTCCGCTCCGGCAGAGCCGAGCGCACCTGCCCCAGCCGCGCCCGCTCCGGCAGAGCCGGCCGCACCTGCTCCGGCAGCACCCGCTCCGGCAGCACCTGCTCCGGCAGCACCTGCTAACGGCGGCTGATTGTGACATCGGATATCGGGCCCGGCGGGATGAGCTTCCGGGCTTGATGAAAACGTTGACGGCCGTCCACACTCTGCAAAGCGGCCCACGCAACAGAAATCTTCGACGGAGTTTCAATCAGTTGCGCAGACCAGCAAAGGAGGATCGCCTATGAAGGTGCTCGTCACCCTCCTGGGCGGCATTGCAATGGCCGGATGCATCAGCATGGCCGCTGCCGATCCGTGGAAGGACGAGAGCGGTCATGGCAAATGGCAGGGCCGCTACCAAGACGAAGATGATTATGAGCGGAAGCGCGAACGCTACAGCTACAAAAAAGAATTTCGGCGCGGCAATTGCAAGATTGAGCGCAACTGGAAGGGCGATGAATACAAGGAAGAGGTGAAGTGCAAGCGCGGCTTCAGGAGGCCGGCTTACATCTATCGCTATTGAAAACAGACGCCGTCCGGGGGCAGCAAACAACCGGCTTCTTGTGATTACCTGCCAGGGTCGGTCGAAACCTGCTCATCCCCGATTTCCACAGGCCGCGGCCATAGCCCATCAGCTTCAACGGATATATTCGCTAGCGGACCACAGGTAGTCCCCTTGTGGAGCATAGGGATCCCGTAGCAGGAACCACAGGTATTCCGCAGTGGAAACCATAGGAGTCGCCGTTGGAGCAGAAACGCACGATCGCCCCCTTTATTGGTGGCATGTATGGTGGTCTTGCTGCCCTCGCGTTGGCGTTCGGTTTCCGCTTCCTGATGATTCGCGATCCAGATCCGACCTCGCAAGCAACGATAGCCCTTTCGGGAGTGGCCTTTTCGATCTGTTTCAGCCTGACCTTCCTTCGCGAGCATCGACGCCAGATTGCTGCCGCCAGAGAATTTCTAAGCCGCCCAAGATCGTATCGAGACTAAACCCCCGCGTTTCGCAAAGCAAAGCGCCATGCCTCCGGTCCGTGGCATCAGAACCAATGGATGCAACAGGGATGCGGACCGGCCGGCATCTCCCGCTCCCGGCCATTAATGCCATTCGATTAAAATGCCCCTGTGTATATTAGCAATCGCTCAATTTAGCGCGCTGACAATGTCCGGGCGGTGGGCTAAACTACGGGTGGTGTCATGCGAAGCGACTTCGCTGCGGCGCGCGAGCTCTTGGAGTGCGCCCAAAACCGGCTCTGCGGCATGGATGAAACGAGCCAGCGCGTCAGCGAGGCGCTGGACTTGCTGATTGAAGAAATAGCCATCGCGGAATTCCGTAAGGCGCCCTTGACCGTCGTGCCGTTTCCACGTGCGCGGCCACCCAGGCATGCTCGGTAGAACACCGCCGATATAGTCAACAGCGGAAGTGCTCCACGCGCCACCAGCGGAATTGAACCGGCGCGATTGCGGCCTGGCGGCGTCCGGGCCATTAGAAATCCCATCGGGAGCCCTCACGCCGCGATCGCCGCCACCAGAATCCGGTTCTGCCTTCGTATCGCGGCGCGCAGTTCGGCAATCCTCGCCTCATCGCGCTTCACGAATTCGATGAACATCATGTTCATGTTGTTGAACACCAGTTCGCCCAAGGCGTGTCCATCGATATCCCGGCGGACCAGGCCGAGCCCCTGCAGCCGGGCGATCAGCGCGCGGATCTGCTCGGTCAGCGCCCGGTCGAGCGCGGTATAGGCCTGGCCGAACGGGCTGTCGGGCAGTTGTGTCGAGATCGCCATCGCCTGCCGCCACATCTCCTTGCTGAGATAATGCAGCGAATGCTCGATATAGATGCCGAGCAGCGTGTCGAGCGCATCGCCGACATTGGCCGGCGGGTTGGCAACCACGCCGCGCCCGGCATTGAGCACCTCGTTGACCTCCATCGAGACGATGGCGCCCAGGATGTCGCCCTTGTTCTGGTAATAGTTGTAGATCGTGCCGACCGAGACTTCCGCCTGCGCCGCGATCGTCTCGATCTTGGCGCCTTCATAGCCGGTGTCGCGAAAAAGCGCCGCCGCCGCCTCGATAATGCGGCGATGCCGATCCGCCTTTTGCCTTGCCCGCAATCCGCTCATGTCGGCTATCTGCCATAAAAACAGAATTGACTCAATTTTAGAATTGGTTCAATTTTTCGCCAGAAGCCAGAAAGGCAAGGGAGAACACTCGATGACCATCAATCCAAACACCCCGAATCCAACGACCAGGAAGCCGCTTTCGGTTCTGAAGAGCCACCTCCACGCCGCGTGTGCGGCGACAGCGCTGCTGCTGGCGACGGGCAGCCTCGCTCAGGCCGCCGATCTCAATGCCCTGATCTGGTGCGATCACGCCGACCCGGCGCTGCTGCAGCCCTTCGAGGAGGCCAACGGCGTCAAGGTCAATGTCAAGGAATTCGAAGGCACCGGCGCCGGCATGGCGATTGTCGAACAGTCGCAGCCCGGCGACTGGGACGTGATGGTGATCGACAGCATCGACATACCGCGCGGCGTCGAAAAGGGCCTGTTCGAACCGCTGCCGGAAGACAAGCTGCCGCTGGCCGACCTCTTTCCCCAGGTGAAGATGGACAGCTCCACCGTGGTCGACGGCAAGCGCTACGGCATCACCGAAAAATTCGGCTACAACACCATCGGCTACAACAACACCAAGGTCGATCCGGCCGACATGCAGTCGCTGGCCGCGCTGACAGGCGACAAATACAAGGGCAAGATCGCCATCTACGACTATTACCTGCCGGTCATCGGCATGGCAGCGCTGGCGATCGGCAAGAAGACCGCCGAGCTGACCGAAGCCGACCTTCCGGCCATCAAGCAAGAGCTGCTCAAGATGAAGGCCAATGCCAAGCTGGTCGGCGAAGTGACCGCCAGCCAGACCGCGCTGGCGACCGGCGAGGTCGACATTCTGGTCGGCGGCGGCGAATGGGTGACGGCCGGGCTGGCCAAGGAGAACCCTGCCCTCGACTTCTCGATCCCCAGAGAAGGTGCTGTGCTGTGGTCGCAGTCGCTGGCCATGTTCAAGGATTCCAAAAACAAGGACATGGCGCTAAAATTCATCCAGTACATCATGAGCCCTGAAGGCCAGGCGCGGCTTGCCACCTCTGCCTGCTATTGGGGCATGCCGGCGAATACCAAGGCGGCTCTGACCGATGAACAGAAGAAAATCCTGCGCTTCGACGAGCAGCCGGATTTCCTCGCCCGCGCCCAGCCTTACCCGGCGCCGGATGCCGATCTCGACAAGAAGATGCAGGACGTCTGGACCGAAATGCTGCAGGCGCAGTGACCGGTCGCCGGTCGTGAACTCTGCCACGAACAGCGGGCGTGCCCTGCCGCGGGCGGGCTATGCCCTGCCTCGGACGGGCCGTGCCCTGCCCTGGGCGCTGGTCACGCCGGCGCTCGGCTGGACGCTGCTGTTCTTCGTGCTGCCGTTCGTCGCCATGGGGTTTTCCAGCCTGACGGCGCATGACGGCGGCGGCTTTACGCTTGCCAACTACAGCCAATTCTTCACCAACCCGGCCTATTGGCAGGCGATGGTGAATTCGCTGCAGGTCACCGTGATCGTCACAGTGATTTCGGTGCTGCTCGCCTACCCCTTCGCCTGGATCCTGGCCGAACAGGTGCCGGAACGCTGGCAGCGGCTGGCGCTGATGCTGGCGGTGCTGCCGTTCTGGACCTCCTATGTCGTGCGCTCCTATTCCTGGCTGCTGGTGCTGGCGCAGAACGGCGTGATCAACCGCGCGCTGACCGGCTCCGGCCTGTTCAGCGAGCCGCTGCAGCTCGCCAACACGCGGCTGGCCACGGTCATCGGCTTCGTGCACTTCTTCGTCATGCTTTTGACGCTGACGATCTTCGCCAATCTGAAGCAGCTCAGCCCGAGCTACCGCAAGGCAGCCGCCGATCTCGGCGCCGGGCCGGTGCGCACGTTCCTGCATGTCGTCCTGCCGCTGACCTTGCCCGGCATCATGGTCGGCGCCTTCCTCACCTTCGTGCTGTGCATCGGCGACTACATCACGCCGCAGATCCTCGGCGGCAACAACGAGCTTTTGATGCCGCAGCTGGTGATGATGCAGATCGGCCGGCGCGGCGATTTTCCGCTCGCCTCGGCGCTGTCGATCATCCTGATGGCGGTTGTCACCATTGCCTATCTCGCCTGCGCCCGCTGGCTCAAGATCGAGCGGGCCTGACCGTGCGCGCCCTTGTCCGCATCGTCTCCTGGTTTTACGCCATCGCCATCTATGGCTTCATCTTCCTGCCGGTGGTCGTTCTGGTGCTGTTTTCGCTGCAGGCGACGTCGTTTCCGATCCCGCCCTTCACCGGGCCGTCGCTGCGCTGGTACGACGCCGTGCTCGCCGACACGCGGCTGACCTCGGCGCTGGTCAATTCGCTTCTGGTCGCGGCCCTCTCCTCGGCTGCCGCCGTCACGCTCGGTTTCCTCTCTGCCTGGGGTTTTGCGCGTTTCGTCCTGCCGGGCTCGGCCCTGCTGCGCGGGCTGATCACGCTGCCGCTGACCGTGAGCTATCTCATCATCGGCATGGGGCTGCTGGTGCTGTTCAACTGGGCCGGCATACCGAAGTCGCTGCTTGCTGCCGGCATCGGCCATGTCGTGATCAACCTGCCGCTCTGCTTTGCCATCATCTACAGCCAGATGGGCGACCACCAGATCAACATCGAGCGTGCCGCGCGCGACCTCGGTGCGCCCGAATGGAAGGTGCTGCTGCTGATCACCGTGCCTGTCATGGCGCCGGCGATCTTCGCCGGTTTCTTCCTGTCGATGACCTTCTCCTGGGACGAATTCGTGATCTCCTTCCTGCTGACGCGCTTCGATACGACGCTGCCGGTCGAGATCTGGAACCTGCTGCGCTCCGGCCTCAATCCCAAGACCAACGCCGTCGGCTCGCTGGTCTTCGCCGTCTCCATCGTGCTGGTGGTGTTTTTTGAGCTGATGCTGTTGCGGAGGAAGCCGGCATGACCGCGCCACTGGTCGATGTCCGCGCTGTCTCGCACCGCTTCGGCCAGCACACCGTGTTGAGGAACGTCTCGCTGCAAATCGAGCCGGGCAGCTACACCATCCTGCTCGGGCCGTCGGGCTCCGGCAAGACGACGCTTTTGTCCATTCTCGGCGGCTTCGTCACGCCGAGCCAAGGCAAGGTGCTGATCCGCGGCGAGGACTGCACCGCGGTGCCGCCGGCGAAGCGCCCGACGACGACGGTGTTCCAGGACTATGCGCTGTTTCCGCACATGAGCGTCGGCAGCAATGTCGGCTTCGGCCTGCGCATGCAAGGCGTCGATGCCGCGACACGGACCGCGCGGGCGCGCGACGCGCTGGCGCTGGTTGGTCTGGCCACCGCCTTCGACAAGAAGCCGCACCAGCTTTCCGGCGGCCAGCGGCAGCGCGTCGCGCTGGCCCGCGCGCTGGTCGTCGAGCCGGCCGTGCTGCTGCTCGACGAACCGCTCGGCGCGCTCGACCTAAAATTGCGCCGGCAGATGCAGGACGAGTTGAAAGCGATCCAGAAACGCGTCGGCACCGCCTTCATCCATGTCACCCACGACCAGGAAGAGGCGATGGCCCTGGCCGACCATTGCGTCGTGATGAATGACGGGTGCATCGAGGACGAAGGCCCGCCGGAGCGCGTCTATGCGCGGCCGGCGACGCGCTTTTCCGCGACCTTCATGGGTGAGAGCACGCTGATATCGGGAACGGTGACGGCGGCGAAGCATGGAACAATCACAGTCGCGACCCAGGTCGGACCGCTTTCGCTGCCCGGTACAATGCCTGCTGGCGCTTCTGTCGCCCTCGCCGTCCGTCCGGAGCACCTTGTCCTCGGCGCAACCGGCGGCGCGGTAAGGCTCGGCACGGCCAAGGTGAGCGACGTGGTGTTTCAAGGCAGCTTCAAACGCGTGCTGGCTGTCTCCGAGAAAGACCCGGCGCTGCACTTCATCGCCAGGGTTCCCGCAGCAACGGTCGTCCAGCCGGGCGACATCTCTGCGGTTTCGTGCGAGGCTGGCGATGTCATCCTTCTGGCGAGCTGAGCCATGGGCACGCTTCCGATCATCGACGCTGCGAATTGGTATGAAGCCATCCGTATGAGCGATGGCGTGACGCTGATCCACGAGCCGTGGATCAAGCCGTTCTTCCGCTGCAACATCTGGCATGTGCGCGGCCGCGATCGCGATCTTCTGTTCGACACCGGCCTTGGCCATTTCAGCCTGCGGCGCCACGTGCCGCTGGTGACGGAGCGAAAACTCGTTTGCGTGGCCAGCCACACGCATTTCGACCATATTGGCTGCCATCACGAATTTCCGGACCGTTGCGTGCATGCGGCCGAAGCAGAAATCCTCGCCGACCCGCGCAATGAATGGACGGTCGCCGACCGCTACGCGACCGACGCCATGTTCGACGCAATGCCGCAGGGCTGGGATGCCACGCGCTACCGGATCCAGCCGGCGCCGGCCGATCGTTTGCTTGGAGAAGGCGATTTCGTCGATCTCGGCGACCGTGCCTTCGAGGTGATCCACACACCGGGCCATTCACCCGGTGGCATAGCGCTCTACGAGAGGAAGACCGGCATCCTGCTGTCCGGCGACATCGTCTATGACGGCCCGCTGATCGACGATGTCTATCATTCCGCTGTCGACGACTATGTCGAGACGCTGCTGCGGATGCGCGACCTCGATGTTGCGGTCGTGCATGGCGGCCACTTCCCGAGCTTCGGCAAGGTGCGCTACCGCCAGCTTATCGACGAGTATCTCGCACAAAAGCGGCAGGCCGGCTGCCACCTGCTGCAGGCGCGATAAGCACCGGCCTCTGGATCGCGGGAAGTGCCTGGCGAATTACAACGCCCTTTGCGGGCACGGCGTGCCGGCGGCATCGCCGCAGCGTGAAGCCGTTGGTTGGGGTCTCAAACTCGTCTGTTCCGACTGGCGCACCAGTTGGGCAAAGGCAAGCGCGAAACTTCCCAGCATCAGGACGATGACAATCAGGCGTGTTACCGGCAATAAATCGGTCCGACTAGCTGGCCCCCACGCCGCCCATCCACTGCCGGCTAACATGGTCGATCCGGCTTTACGAGAGTTTAATCCCCGTCTTAACCATCACATTCGCTTGTCACTCGACACGATGCGCGAGCAGCAGGCCGGCAGTTCCTCCCGGCGCTGTATCAAGCGGCGCCAGATGTCTCGCTTTGCAGATTTGCCCGCCCATGCTAACCCGGCGCTGGCGCGGCCCAAGCAACCGGTCGCCACCAACCGGTCGCCATCAACATCGCCATTGGGAGCCATGAACAAAGCCGCCAGCCGCTTCGCCTTCGTCTCGTCCGACACCGCCGACGCCAAGGCGGCGCTGGAGAGCCTTTCGGCGCGCTATGGCCAGGCATCCATCGAGGATGCAGAGATCGTCGTCGCGCTGGGCGGCGACGGCTTCCTGTTGCAGACCTTGCGCGACACGATGAGCACGGGAAAAAAGGTCTACGGCATGAACCGTGGCACCATCGGCTTCCTGATGAACGAATATCGCGCCAGCGGTTTGACCGGGCGCATCGCGGCGGCCGTTGCCGAAACGATCCGTCCGCTGGAGATGCAGGCGGTGACGGCTGAGGGCGAAACGATCTCGGCGTTGGCGATCAACGAGGTTGCGCTGTGGCGCCAGTCCTACCAGACAGCCAAGATCCGTATCACCGTGGACGGGCAAGTGCGGCTGGAGGAATTGAACTGCGACGGTGTGATGGTCGCGACGCCGGCCGGCTCGACCGCCTACAACCTATCCGCGCACGGGCCGATCCTGCCGCTCGATGCGCCGCTGCTGGCGCTGACTCCGGTCAGTCCGTTCCGCCCGCGCCCCGGGCGCGGCGCGCGGCGCTCCCACAAGTCGCCCGGTGGTTTGGACATTCTGGAGGCGGGAAAGCGGCCGGTGAACGCCGCCGCCGACCATACCGAGGTGAAGGCCGTAACCTCGGTTACGGTGCAGGAATCGCCAACGGTAACGGCGACGCTGCTGTTCGATCCGAGCCACTCGTGGAACGAGCGCATTCTCGCCGAACAGTTCCGCTATTGAGCCGGCGCAGCGACAGCAGATGGATTAAGCATCGCGATTAAGGTTACGACTTCACAATCGTGCCGTCCCCCGCCTGTTTGTGTTGACAAATCGTGGGCTTGCGCCTACCTGCAATACCAATCTTGCAGGCGCGCGGCGCTTGCCGCGACCGCTTGCGTTGCGCCCCCGAACCAGCCAAAGACAGCCAAACTTGTCCTCAGACACCCAGATCGCTCAAGACGTGTTGACCTTCGCAGACCTCGGCCTGTCGCCGAAGGTCCTTTCCGCAGTTACCGACGCCGGTTACACCGAACCGACGCCGATCCAGGCCGGCGCCATTCCGCACGCCTTGCTCGGCAAGGATATTTTGGGCATCGCCCAGACCGGCACCGGCAAGACCGCCTCGTTCGTGCTGCCGATGCTGACCCGCCTCGAAAAAGGCCGGGCACGCGCCCGCATGCCACGCACGCTGATCCTCGAGCCAACCCGCGAGCTTGCCGCGCAGGTTGAAGAGAACTTCATCAGATACGGCAAGAACCACAAGCTCAACATCGCGCTGCTGATCGGCGGCGTGTCCTTCGACGAGCAGGACAAGAAGCTGGAGCGCGGCGCCGACGTGCTGATCGCGACGCCAGGCCGCCTGCTCGATCATCGCGAGCGCGGAAAGCTTCTGCTCAACGGCGTGGAGATCCTGGTCATCGATGAGGCCGACCGCATGCTCGACATGGGCTTCATTCCCGACATCGAGCGCATCTGCGAGATGATCCCGTTCACCAGGCAGACGCTGTTCTTCTCGGCGACGATGCCGCCTGAGATCACCAAGCTCACCGAGAAATTCCTGCACGCGCCGGTGCGCGTCGAGGTTTCGAAGGCGGCGTCCGCCGCGACCAACATCATCCAGCGGCTGGTGAAATCCGGCTCAAAACCCTGGGACAAGCGCGAGACGCTGCGCAATCTGATAAAGGCCGAGGATGCGGAGCTGAAGAACGCCATCATCTTCTGCAATCGCAAGATCGAGGTCTCGGAGCTTTTCCGCTCGCTGCTGAAACATGATTTCGACGCCGGCGCGCTGCATGGCGACATGGACCAGCGCGCGCGCATGCAGATGCTGGCCAATTTCCGTGACGGCAAACTGCGCTACCTCGTTGCGTCGGACGTAGCGGCGCGCGGCCTCGACATCCCCGATGTCAGCCACGTCTTCAATTACGACGTGCCGATCCATGCCGAGGACTATGTCCACCGCATCGGCCGCACCGGCCGCGCCGGCCGCTCGGGCAAATCCTTCACCATCGCCACCAAGTCAGACACCAAATACATCGACGCGATCGAACGGCTGATCGGCAACAAGATCGAGTGGCATGACGGCGATCTGTCGACGGTCGTCGCCAGCGAGGGCGGAGACGACGATGCTCCCCGCCGTGGCCGCCGCCCCCCCCGCCCCGCCCGCCCCCCCGGCGGGGGGGGGGGGGGGGCCCCACCCACCACCACCCCACCCCCCCCACACCCAACCCCAACAACCCCACCCGGAGCCGGCCGCGCAGCA
>NZ_JBVVPZ010000027.1:29477-60611 GCF_055811415.1 Mesorhizobium sp. WSM4846 | reverse complement strand
GGGGGGGGGGGGGGCGGGGGGGGGGGGGGGGGGGGCGGGGGCCCCCCCCCCCCCCCGCCGCCGCGCCCCCCCCCCCCCCCCCCCCCCCCCCCCGGCCGCAAGGACGATGGCAAGGAGAGGGCCGAACGCAGACCACGCGAACGCCACGCCAAGCAAAGCCAAGCTGCCGCACCGGATGCGGCGCGCGAGGAACAGCCAATGGCGGCCGAGACCGCGGTCGCCGATGCCGGTGAGCGGCGCGCGCGCAAGGAAGCGATCCGCTCGGAAAACACCGAGCGCCAAGCTTCACCCGAACGCCAAGCTTCACCCGAACGGAAGGCTTCGCCCGATCGCCATCGCAACGAACAGCGCGCGCCGGAACGTGGCGACACCAGGCCGCAGCGCGACGGCAATCGCCCGACCCGCCATCGCCAGGAAGACAACGATGGGACCGTCGGATTCGGTGACGACATGCCCGCGTTCATGCGCATCGTCGCCAAGGGCTAACAGCAGAAATTGGGCTGATCACAGCAGAAATTCTCAAATACCAGCAAAAACGGCCCCTTGCGGGGCCGTTTTCATGTGCAATGCCGTCTTCTGCCTGCCTTGCTCAGGTGAGCGGCGAGAGCTGGATTTCGACGCGGCGGTTCTGGGCGCGGCCGGCGGCCGTCGCATTGGAGGCGATCGGACGCGTCTTGCCGAAGCCGGTGACGGCGAAGCGGCGGGTATCGACGCCCTGCCCGGACAGATAATTGGCGACTGCCAGCGCGCGGCGCTGCGACAGGTCGAAATTGTGTTCGTCGCCACCGGTCGAGTCGGTGTGGCCGAACACGTCAACGGTGGTCTGGCGGAACTTGTTCAGCACAAGTGCTACCGAATTCAGCACCTGATAAAAGCCGGGCTTCACCGCGTCCTGGTCGACGTTGAAGGTGATGTCGGACGGCATGTTGAGGATGATCTGATCGCCGCTGCGGGTGACGCTGACGCCGGAACCCTGAAGCTGGCGGCGCAGTTCGGCCTCGTTCTGGTCCATCGTGGCGCCGATGGCGCCGCCAGCGAGCGCGCCGACGCCAGCGCCGATCAGCGCATTGCGGCGATCGTTGCCGCCGGCGAGCAGGCCGAGCCCCGCACCCGCCAGCGCGCCGATGCCGGCGCCGGCCGCAGTGTTGGAAACTTTCTGTTGTCCGGTATACGGATCGGTTGTGGTGCAGGCACTCACGAGCACAGCCGTCGCCACGGCGACGAGCACAGTCTTTTTCATCAGGTAGTCCCTCTCCAGTCCGCGGTCCCACCAGTGGCGCGCCGCATCCCTTGTGCGTCCAAGTGGACGCACGTCGCTCTATGCTTGTAACATGAAATGCGGCGAAAAATGGAAGGGGAAAAGCGGCTGGCTATGGCTTTTCCCGGTCAATTCAACGGTCGCTATCTTGCGCAATTTCGACCGGATGGCAGAGACTGTCGGCTACCAGAGATTCTTGCCGTCGATGACGACGACCTCGACCTGATCGAGGTCGAAATCATCGAACAGGCGCGAATTCACGCTGATTTTCGGATTGTCGAAATTCGGCTTGCCGGTCGACCAGTCCGGCGTTTCGGTGAAGGTGCCGCAGCCGCAGGTGGCGCAGAAACCATGTTTTACCGTTTTCGAGCCCCATTGATAGAAAGAGACATTCTTGAGCGGGCTGGTGAGCTTGAATTGCGACGGGACGTAATAGGCCCACAACGAGCCGCGTTTCGAGCAGAAGGAGCAGGTGCATTGCGTCACGGTTAGCGGCGCTTCCGAAACCTCGAACGTCGTCGCCCTGCAGTGGCAGCTTGCCTTTATGGTCATGACGCCTCCCTCGCGATTGCTTCCCGCCAGCGCGGTAAGGCAACATAAAGAGGCGCTGTTGACAACCGCCTGTCAGCAGGCTCGGCTTGCCTGCGTCGGACGCGTGGCGCGCTTCAATCTTTTTGATGCATGTCGTATCTCAAACCGCTGCGCACCCTCGGGTCAGGCCATGCCCTTGGAGCAAGCTTTGGGCGACAAGCATCAAAACGACGACGGTGGCACGAACAGGCAGATGGTCTTTCCGTCGTTGGCGCCGGCGACCGAACACCAGTGATATTCGCCGTCGGGCGAATTCTTGATCCGTGCATCGCTGTAGCCCACGACCTCGCCAGTTCCCTTGATGACATAGCCCTCTGGACGCTCGCTGATCGACGTCTGCGAGACCGCGCGGCAATCATAGCCGGAACAACAGGAGAATGGGTAACTCCAGCCTTGCGGCTTCGCTGCAGTCGGCGTGGCGTCGTGCGCCAAGGCGGATGCTGCAAATGTAGTGAGGACGGCCGTCAGGGCCACCACCGCAATGATCGAATTCAGGAGGCGGCGCGCCGTCTTGACGGCTGAGGCCAGTCGGGTTGTGGAAGCAGGCATGGGCGCAATTCCTATCACCGAGTTATCAAGCGTTTCGCTTGCCCGTTCTTGGAACGTAACTTCCCAGTAGCCGGCTCGTCAGGTCGCAGATACGCCGCGTCCGGCCATAAATGCTTTTTCCCCCAGCGTTCGGATGCTGGGCTGATTCCTTTGCTGGCGCAAGAAATTGCTGTGCAACCGAGCGCCGACATCTGCAACCGGAACCAGCCTGCCGGGGCTGACGAGAGTGACTTCATCAACCCCGGCAGTGGGATCGCGCGGATAACGAGAATCAGCTCGCGGTGGTTCCGGGCCAGGCGACGGCAGGCCTGCAACAATGAACCCGGAGGTAGAAGTAATTGTCGAAAATTCGATGAAAAAACAGAGCCATAAAGCACCCGCTCAATTACAGTGAAGAGCCTGTTACTCTAGCGTGATGTTCCTGCTGCTTGGGGCTTAGAAGCTTCAGTCGATATCGGCCACCACTTCGCCGGCGCCGCCCTCGATGCGCTGCGACAGCGAGGCCTCCATGAAATCGTCGAGGTCGCCGTCCAGCACGCTCGATGGGCTTGTGCTCTCGACGCCCGTGCGCAGATCCTTCACCAGCTGATAAGGCTGCAGAACGTAGGAGCGTATCTGATGGCCCCAGCCGATATCGCTCTTCGACGCTTCGGTGGCGTTGGCCACCGCCTCGCGCTTCTTCAGTTCTTCCTCGTAGAGCCGCGAACGCAGCATCTCCCAGGCCTTCGCCTTGTTCTTGTGCTGGGAGCGCTCAGCCTGGCAGGCGACCGCGATGCCGGTGGCGAGATGGGTGATGCGGACCGCTGAATCGGTGGTGTTGACGTGCTGGCCGCCCGATCCGGATGAACGATAGGTGTCGATGCGGACATCCGATTCGGAAACGTCGATCTCGATCGTATCGTCGATCACGGGATAGACCCAGACGCTGGCGAAGGAGGTGTGACGGCGCGCATTGCTGTCATAGGGCGAAATACGCACCAGACGGTGAACGCCGGATTCCGTCTTCAGCCAACCATAGGCGTTGTGGCCCTTGATCAGCAGCGTGGCGGACTTGATGCCGGCCTCTTCGCCGTCATGCACTTCCAGCACCTCGACCTTGAAGCGGCGCCGCTCGGCCCAACGCGTGTACATGCGCAGGAGCATCGAGGCCCAGTCCTGGCTTTCGGTGCCGCCGGCGCCGGCATGGATTTCGAGATAGCTGTCGTTGGCGTCGGCCTCGCCGGAAAGCAGCGTCTCGATCTGGCGGGCCTTTGCTTCGCCGCGCATCGAGCGGATCGCCGCTTCCGCCTCGCCGACGACACCCTCATCTCCTTCTTCCTCGCCAAGCTCGATCAAGCCGATATTGTCTTCCAGCGCCTGGGTGAGGCCTTTGACTGCGGCGATGCCTTCCTCGAGGCCCTGGCGCTCACGCATCAGCTTCTGCGCCTCCAGCGGTTCGTTCCAGAGGCTCGAATCCTCGGCACGCACATTCAGGTATTCAAGCCGCTTTATGGCTTGATCCCAGTCAAAGATGCCTCCTCAGCAGGGTTATCGCCTGCCTGATTTCGTCGACAATATTCTGCGTTTCCGCGCGCATGGCTGGCCGTTCTGTCCTGTGCTGAAATGGTGCCCTGCCGCTTAAGCAGAGCTTGGGTTGGCGCGATACATAGGGACGGCACCGCCGCCTGTAAAGCGAAATGGGCCGGCTCGAAAACCGGCCCAAATACCCTATCCTATGTCAGTAGAGCCCGCCGCCGCCGGACTGGATGGCTTGGTTGGCCTGTGGCGACAGCGCGCCGCCGGAGGCGTTGGAGCCGTCCTCACCCATGCCGATCACCCAATAGCTGTCGGCGGGGCCGGTGCCCGGCTTGAAGGCTTCGATAAAGGCGCCGGCGTCGTCGGGGTTGGCCCGCATGCCGGTTTTGCGATTGATGGCGATCAGCTTCATGCCTTCGGGAACCTGGAAATCGACATTGGGCGTGCCGTCCAGCGCCACGCGCATGAAGTCCTTGAAGATCGGCGCAGCAAGGCCGCCGCCGGTCGCGCCCTTGCCAAGACCTTTGGGCTGATCATAGCCCATATAAAGGCCGACAACGAGGTTGGGCGTATAGCCGATGAACCAGGTATCCTTTTCGTCGTTTGTCGTTCCGGTCTTGCCGGCGATGTGGCGGCCGAGTTCGGCAACGGTAGCGCCGGTACCGCGCTCGACGACGCCCTCCATCATCGAAGTGATCTGATAGGCGGTCATCGGATCGAGCACCTGCTCGGAATTGTCGACCAGTTCCGGCTCAGGCTGGTTCTGCCATTCAGCCGCATTGCAATTTTTGCAGCCGCGTTCGTCCTGCCTGTAGACCGTCTTGCCGTAGCGGTCCTGGATCCGGTCGATCAGCGTCGGCTTGATCGACTTGCCGCCGTTGGCCATGATCGAATAAGCCGATACCATGCGCATCACGGTCGTCTCGCCCGACCCCAGCGCCATCGGCAGATACGGCGCCAGTCGATCATAGACGCCGAAGCGCTCGGCATATTCGGCGACCAGCTTCATGCCCATGTCGTTGGCCAGGCGCACAGTCATCAGATTGCGCGACCTCTCGATGCCGGACCGCAAGGTCGCCGGGCCCGCAGTCCTTCCATCGTAGTTTTTCGGCGTCCAGGTCGTGTTGCCGCTCTTGATGGTGATCGGGCCATCCATGATCACCGAAGCCGGCGTATAGCCATTGTCGAGAGCGGCCGCATAGACGATCGGCTTGAACGACGAACCCGGCTGCCGCATGGCCTGCGTGGTACGGTTGAATTCGGATAGCGAATAGGAGAACCCGCCGACCATGGCCAGAACGCGCCCGGTATGCGGATCCATGGCGATCAGGCCGCCCTCCACTTCGGGGGCCTGGCGCAAGATATAGGCCCCATCCGTATCTTCTTTCTTCTGCACGAAGATGACGTCGCCAGGCTTCAGCACGTCCGCCGGCGATTTGGCCTTGACGGTCTTGCCGCCGACCACATGACGCATGGCGAAGCTCATGTCCTCGCGGCTGACGGTGCCTTCGACGCGATCCTTGACAAGTTCGCCCGAGATCTGCCGGTTCGGCCGAAGGCCGATCGACAGACCGCTCTCCGAGCTGTCGAGCACGACGGCGAGCGACCATTCGGGCACGTCGTCCAGTCCCTTGACTTCGCTCAAAGGCACGCCCCAGTCGCCGGACGGGTCGATGGTCTTCACCGGCCCACGATAGCCGCGCAGCGTATCGAACTTCATCAGGCCGTTCTGCATGGCTTTGCGGGCGATGAGCTGCATCTTGGGATCGAGCGTCGTACGGACGGACAGGCCGCCCTCGTAGAGCGCATTCTCGCCGTAGCGCGCGCTGATCTGGCGACGCACCTCCTCGGTGAAATATTCGCCGGCGAACAGATAGGTGCCGGAGCGGCGTGGCTTGACGCCGAGCGGCTCGGCCTTGGCCTTGGCGCCTTCCTCTTGCGTGACGTAGCCGTTGCCGACCATCTGGTCGATCACCCAGTTGCGGCGCTCGATGGCGCGGTCGGCATATTTGAAGGGGTGATAGTTGGAGGGGCCCTTCGGCAAAGCCGCCAGATAGGCGGCCTCCGCCACGGTGAGTTCATTCACCGCCTTGTCGAAATAGGTGAGCGCTGCGCCGGCGACGCCATAAGCGCCAAGCCCGAAGAAAATCTCGTTAAGGTAGAGCTCGAGGATGCGGTCCTTCGAATAGGCCTGCTCGATGCGGAAGGCCAGGATCATCTCCTTAATCTTGCGCTCGTAGGTCTGGTCCGAGGACAACAGGAAGTTTTTCGCCACCTGCTGGGTGATCGTCGAGGCGCCGACCTGGCGCTTGCCCGAGCCAGCATTCTGCAGATTGACCATGACTGCGCGGCCAAGGCCGGTCATATCGATGCCGGGGTGATTGTAGAAGTTTTTGTCCTCGGCAGACAGGAAGGCCGCCTTGACACGATCCGGCACCGCCTGGATCGGCAAATACAGGCGCCGCTCGCGCGCATATTCGGCCATCAGCGCACCGTCGGACGCATGGATGCGGGTCGTCACCGGCGGTTCATACTTGGCCAGGACCTCGTAATCGGGCAAATCCTTCGACAAATGGCTGATATAGATCGCCACCCCGGCCGCGACCAAAAGGGCCAGCGCGGTGCCGATGCCGAAGAAATAGCCAATAAGACGAATCATGCCCGCTCCAGTCCTTGGTTCGGGAATTGCCTAAACGAAGCCGCCTTTCGCGCAAGCTTTCGAGACGATCCCGACCGGTAATCGAAAATCCATGTCGCCACCATGTGGGCAAAATGCGGCAGCCTGGAATTTCGGCTTCGAATGGCTAAAATATAAGTGCAAAGTGTTGTCGTCGTGCAACGCTGCCTCTGGTTGTGGCGAGGGCTGGCATCTCAGCCTCCGGTTCCGACTCCGGCCTTGGCGGAAGCGAACAGGGCGATGGCATTGGTTATGCTCTGGGCCGCCTTGCTGCGCCAATCGGCGCTGAGCAGTTGCGCCTCGTCCTTGGCGTTCGACAGATAGCCGAGTTCGACCAGCACGGAGGGAACATCCGGCGCCTTCAACACCTTGAAGCTGGCCGAACGCTGCGGATTGTTGATGAGGCCGACGCTGGTGGAAAGCTGGCCGACCAGCGTTTGGGCGAAACTCATCGAGAAACTGTGCGTCTCGCGGCGGATCAGGTCGATCAGGATGTCGGTTACTTCCTTGTTGTCGTCCTTGATTTCCATGCCGGCGAATTGGTCGGAAAGGTTTTCACGGTCGGCGAGCGCCTGCGCTTCGGGATCGGAAGCCTTGTCGGAGACGGTGTAGACGGTAGCGCCGCGAAGGCCCTTGACCCTGATGGTGTCGGCGTGGATCGAAATGAGCAGATCGGCCTCGTGCTGGCGGGCAATGCGCACGCGGTCGTCCAGCCGCAGGAATTTGTCCGTCTCGCGCGTCATGAACACGTCGTATTTGCCGACTGCGGCGAGTTTGTCCCGCAATTCGGTGGCGAAAGCGAGCGTGACGTTCTTCTCGACCGTGCCGTTCATGCCTTCGGCGCCGCCGTCGATGCCGCCATGGCCTGGATCGATGACGACGGTGAAGCGATGGCCTGGATTGGAGACCGGGCCGGTGCCGACCCTGCCGCCCTTGTCGGAGGAGACCGTCGAGCCGGTGGTCAACGCCTGATTGGCAAGAGCGGCGTCGAACTCCCGCACGGACGCCGCCGACATGTCGATGGCGATGCGGTAGCCGTTGCCGTCATCGTTCTTGAGCACGTCGAACCTGTCGACGGCGAACGGACCATTGCCGGTGAGAATCAGCCGCGACACGCCCTCGCCGAGATCGCCGTAGCGCACGCTCCTGACCAGGCCGCGCGCTTTCACGTCCTTGGCATTGATGGCGAATCTCGTGCTTGGCAGGTCGACGACCAGACGGTGGGGGCCGCGCAGCAGGAACCATTTGACGTCGGGCTCACGATCGAAATTCATGACGATGCGCATCTTGGTGGCGTCACCGGCCATTTTGTAGCTCGTCACTGCCAGCGGCGCGTCGGCGGCAAAGGAGATTGACGAAAGAGCCAGGCAAGCGACAACCAGCAACAGCAGACAAGCGGCGTGGAAGCGGGCGGCGAAGAAAAAAATGCCTCCGGCGCGATCACTCATGTGCGTGAAGACTGCCAGTCCCATCTCTTCCAGTGGCTCCGGTTTGGCGTGAGGCGCCCGATCCTGTTGTCGGCCAATCTTGCTTGTCGGAGTGTCGTCGTCTTGTCGAAACGCCGGTCAGGCCGCGAACTCGATTAACGGTTGGTAACCAGAGAAGGTTAACCAAGCCTTTTCACGCAACGCTTAAAGCCGTGCTTCCGTTGCGGAACTGCATTTTGCCGGCATCGGAAATCGGGGTTGCCTTCCAACCCGCCAAATCATAAAAGCGATGGTGGATCACTGCAATCCTGGAACCGTCCTTCTCCGCAGCTTCCTGCTACAGGTGAGATGAACGACGGCTCCTTTCGCGTCAGGCGAAAAGGCAACAGGTGATCGCGACGAATTTCGCAGGTGTGAGCCCGTGGCGGGGGAAGCGCCTGCGTCAAGAAAACGGCCGGGATTGTCCCGCGCCGGCTCTGTACGAGCAAACAAGCTGGTCCGGTTTTCCCGGGCTTTGGTTCAAAAAGGTTCTGCTGGTTACGATGGCTTCAAGCGCAATCATGGAAAGGTCCGCAGCAAACCGCGCCATTATGGCTGCGGGCGGCACCGCCATGGCGCTCAGGCAGCGGCCGGCGGACATTCAATTGCCCGGCACCCATGTTCATCCACACTCACAGCGGCGGGCTTTGCCTCGCAAGCTGCGGCTGACGGCTGCCGGGGGGAAACGAAATAATGCCCAACAAAATGCTGATAGACGCCTCCCACCCGGAGGAAACACGAGTTGTCGTCGTTCGCGGTAACCGTATTGAAGAATTCGACTTTGAATCCCAGGACAAGAAGCAGCTCAAAGGAAATATCTACCTCGCCCGCGTAACCCGCGTCGAACCCTCGCTTCAGGCAGCCTTTGTCGAATACGGCGGCAACCGTCACGGTTTCCTCGCCTTCAGTGAAATTCATCCCGACTACTACCAGATTCCGGTCGCCGACCGTCAGGCGCTGTTGCGCGCGGAAGCGCAGGAGGCTGAAGACGAGGACGATGAGGACGGCGATGGCGACGATCGCCAGAACCGTGATCGCGGCCGGCGCGGACGCCGCCGCGGCGGCAAGAGCCGCGAGCGAGGCGAGCACAAGCGTGATCCAGGTGCGGCCGATTCGGACGATTCTGTCGATGCCAGCGACAGCGGGTCCAACGACAGCGGCTCCAATGAGTCCAATGACGGCCGTTCCAATGAGGCCGGCGAACACGGCGAGGATGCGGTCGCGCAGAACGTCGAGGCCTCAGAAAAATTCGACACGCCGTCCGCTGCTTCGGAACATGGCGAGGATGTCGCCAGTCAGAGCGAGGCAAGTCCTGATAAGACGAGCCGTGACGAAACTGGCGGTGACGAGACTGGGCCTTCCGAAGGCGGTCCGAATTCCATCGCCGCCAGCATCGAATCGGATGTGATTTCCGAAGCCGTGCCGCAGGCTGATGCGGCCGGCGAAGCCACCTCCACCGACAATGATCGCGGCATGCTGGAAGAGGTGCAGTCATCGCATTCGGATGACCATGAGGTCGAATCGGTCGGCGCCGAGGATGCGCTGGAAGAAGCACGCAACCGCCGCAAGCCGGTGCGCCGCCAGTACAAGATCCAGGAAGTGATCAAGCGCCGGCAGATCCTTCTGGTGCAGGTCGTCAAGGAAGAGCGCGGCAACAAGGGCGCAGCACTCACCACCTACCTGTCGCTTGCCGGCCGCTATTCGGTGCTGATGCCGAACACGGCGCGCGGCGGCGGCATCTCGCGCAAGATCACCAACGCGCAGGACCGCAAGCGGCTGAAGGAGGTCGTCGCCGATCTCGAAGTGCCGCAGGGCATGGGCGTCATCCTGCGCACGGCCGGCGAAAGCCGCACCAAGGCCGAGATCAAGCGCGACTACGAATATCTGATGCGGCTTTGGGAAAACGTCCGCAACCTGACGTTGCAGTCGACGGCCCCTGCCCTAGTCTACGAAGAAGGCAGCCTGATCAAGCGCTCGGTGCGCGACCTCTACAACAAGGACATCGACGAGATCCTGGTCTCCGGCGAAGAGGGCTATCGTGAGGCCAAGGACTTCATGCGCATGCTGATGCCGAGCCACGCCAAGGTCGTGCAGCCGTTCCGCGACACGACGCCGATCTTCGTGCGCAACGGCATCGAGGCGCAGCTCGACCGCATGCTGCAGCCGCAGGTGACGCTGAAGAGCGGCGGCTACATCATCATCAACCAGACCGAAGCGCTGGTCGCCATCGACGTCAATTCAGGCCGCTCCACCAAGGAGCACTCGATCGAGGACACAGCGCTTCACACCAATCTGGAAGCGGCCGAGGAGGTCGCACGGCAGCTGAGGCTGCGCGATCTCGCCGGCCTGATCGTCATCGACTTCATCGACATGGAGGAGAACCGCAACAACCGCTCCGTCGAGAAGCGGCTGAAGGATCACCTCAAGAACGATCGCGCCCGCATCCAGGTCGGCCGCATCTCGCATTTCGGCCTGATGGAGATGTCGCGTCAGCGCATCCGCGCCAGCGTGCTGGAATCGACGATGAAGCCTTGCCCGCATTGCGGCGGCACCGGCCATGTGCGGTCCGATTCGTCCGTCGCGCTGATGGTGGTGCGGGCGATCGAGGAATTCCTGCTCAAGGATTCGCGCAGCCACATCACGGTGCGGACGCCGGCGGCGACCGCGCTCTATGTGCTCAACCACAAGCGCGGCACGCTGGTGGAGCTCGAAAACCGCTTCGGCCTGACCATCACCGTCGAGGCCGACGATACGGTCGGCGCCCAGCACTATGCGATCTTCCGCGGCGCGCTGGCCGAAAAGCCTGAAGGCTTCGTCGAGGTGCGGACCTTGCCCGCCTATGTCGAGCCGGAAGAGCCCGCCGACGAGATCGTCATCGAGGAGGAGGAAGACGAGGTCGTTGCACCGGCGGAACAACCGCGCCAGGCGCAGCAGCCGCAGCTGCCAAGGCCCAGCGAGGATGGCGAAGGCCGCGACCGCAAGCGCCGCAAGCGCCGCAGACGGCGCGGCGGCAAGGATCGCGACCGCGAGCATGGCGCCCCCGTGGAAGGCGCGTCCATCTCGGCCACTGCCGATGGCGTCTCCGAAGCCGCAAGCGATGAAGGCGCCGAAGCAGACCACGAGGACCAGGTCGGCGTCACCGAGGCGGTGGAAGCGTCGGATGACGGGCAAGAGCCTGAAGGTCGGGAGCCTGATGAAGTTCTGGAGCCTGACGAAGGTCTGGGCAAAAAGCGTCGGCGCGGCAAGCGCGGCGGCAAACGCAATCGCCGTGAAGACGGCGAAGGCGAGGTCGATGCAGGCACTGCCGAGTCGGCTGACCGTCCCGAGGTCTTGGAGGGCGTAGCCGTCTCCGGCGAACCGGCAGCAGCAACGCCGGTCGAAGCAACGCCGGTCGAAGAGCCTGTCGACCTTGCTCCTGCCAATGACGACATGCCAAGCGCCGAAAAGCCGAAGAAGCCGCGTCGCGCCGCCAAACCGAAGAAGGCTGCGGCGGACGTCGTTGCCGAGACGCCGGTAGCCGAGCCGGAAATTTCTGCCGAGGCTCCCGCAGCTGTTTCGGAGGAAACAGCCGTGGCCGCCGTCGACGAGAAACCAAAGGTCCGCCCGTCGCGACGCAAGCCCGTACCGGTCGATGCTCCGGTTGAGCCGATCGTGTCCTCGACAGTTGCCGAAGAGGAAAAGACCGAGGAGAAGCCGAAGCGTGCCGGCTGGTGGCAGCGGAAAGGCTTTTTCTAAGCTTTCCTGTAGTTTAGCCTGATCTTCTGACCAAAAAAAATCCCGCGCTGTCCTGTCGACAGCGCGGGATTTTACTTGGCTGAAGCGGGCCAATCTCTATGGCGCCCCCAAATCTCTATGGCGCGAAAACCGACCAGTTCATCATCTTCGCCAGTCTTTCCAGCGCAATCGACCCCAGCCTGGAATTGCCGTTGGCGTTGAGGCCGGGCGACCAGACGGCAAGCGACGCCACGCCCGGCACGATCGCTAAAATGCCGCCGCCGACGCCGCTCTTGCCCGGGATGCCGACGCGGAAGGCGAAATCGCCTGAGCCGTCATAGTGGCCGCAGGTCAGCATCATCGCGCCGATGCGGCGCGCGCGCTCGGCCGACACCACGGAATGGCCAGTCGCCGGGTTCTTGCCGCCATTTGCGAGGAAGCGGCCGGCCAGAGCCAGTTGCCGGCAGCTCATCGCAATGGCGCAATGGTGGAAATAGACGCCCAGCGCCAGATCCGGCGCGTGGCTGAGATTGCCGAAGGATTTCATGTAGTTGGCGAGCGCCAAGTTGCGAAAACCGGTGGCTCGTTCCGAAGCCGCGACCTCGCGGTCGATGATGATGGTCTCGTCGTCGGCCAGGAACTGGATGAATCGCAGGATCTCGCCGATCGCCTCACGCGGCTGGTGGCCGGCGAGCAGAATGTCGGAAATGACGATGGCGCCGGCATTGATGAACGGATTGCGCGGAATGCCGTTCTCGTGCTCGAGCTGGACGATCGAGTTGAACGGGTTGCCCGAAGGCTCGCGCCCGACACGCTGCCACAGCGCGTCGCCGACATTGCCGAGCGCCAGTGTCAGCGTGAACACCTTCGAAATGCTCTGGATCGAAAACGGCTCATCGGCGTCGCCCGCCATCAGCACGCGACCGTCATTGGTCACCGCGGCAATGCCGAACTTTTTCGGATCGACCTTGCCGAGCTGCGGAATGTAGGTCGCGACGTCGCCGCGATCCGTGCGCTCGGCCATTTCGGCGGCAATCTCGGTCAAAGCCTGCTCGAGGTCCGGCATCGCGCTATCTCAGCCAGCGTTCGATGCGCATCATCGCCTCGACCATCTCGTCGTGGCTGCCGGCATAGGAAAAGCGCATGGCTCGATGACCTTGAAGCGGATCGAAATCGCGGCCGGGCGTCGCCGCCACATGCGCCTCGGCCAGCATCTTGCGCGCGAAGGCCATGCTGTCGTTGGTGTGCCTGGTGACGTTGCAGAAGGCGTAGAACGCCCCGTCCATCGGTGCCGCCATGGTAAAGCCGAGTTCGGGCAGGCGTTTCATCAAAAGCTCGCGATTGCCCGCGTAGCGCGCCTTCACCGCCTCCAATTCCGCGGTTGCCTTGAACGCCTCGATCGCGGCGATCTGGGACAATTCCGGCGGTGAGATGTAGAGACTCTGGGCGATGCGCTCGACCGGCCGCACCAATGGTTCCGGCAGCACCATCCAGCCGATGCGCCAACCGGTCATGCAGTAGTATTTCGAGAAGGAATTGATCACCGTCACGTCAGGGCCGCAGGCAAGTGCTGTGGTGTCCGGCGCAGCGTAAGCCAGCCGGTGGTAGATCTCGTCGGAGATCACGGCGATGCCGAGCTCTTGTGCCGTCGTCACCAACGCCCCCAGTTCGTCGGCGGGGATAATCGCCCCGGTCGGATTGGCCGGGCTGGCAAACAAGACGCCCTTCAGCTTCTTTTCGCGATGCGCAGCCTTCAGATGCTCGGCGTGGAGATAGGCATCACCGTCGAGCTCGATCTCGACGATCTCGATGCCGAGCGCGGCCATGATGTTGCGATAGGCCGGATAACCGGGTGCGGCGATGGCGACACGGTCGCCTGGATCGAACATCGCCAGAAATGCCAGGTTGAAGGCGGCCGACGATCCGGTGGTGACGGCGATCCGGCCGGGTGAAACGGCCAGCCCGTAGTGGTCGGCATAGTGCTGCGCGATAGCCTCGCGCAGGCCCGCAAGACCCAATGCGTCGGTGTAGCCGATGCGCCCCATCTTCAATGCGTGCGTCGCCGCTTGCCTGACTCCGGCCGGCGCCGGATCGGACGGCTGGCCAACGGCCATGGAAACGACCGGCACGCCCCTGGCCTTCAGCCGATTCGCTTCCGCCAGAACGTCCATGGCGTGGAACGGCTCGACGTCACCGCGACGCGAAAGCGATACAACCATTTGACTCATTTCCTTGTTCGCCGTTTGGGTCAGCCCTTTGAGATTGCCCATGGGTCGGCGCTTGCCGGCTGCCGGGCGCCGCGCTTTGGCGTCCCGCGCCGCACAAATGCCCGATTGATGTGAGGTTCACAAGTTCAGTAAAGTTTCAGTGCCGACTTTTCATCCTTCACCCGCTCGTCTACCAGTGGACCTGCCATGTTGAGCCGACCCAAATCGACGATAGCCAGGGCAGCGCGCGCCTTCGCGACGCTTTCGCTTGCCGCGACGGTCGCTGTGACCAGCACGGTCAGCGCTTTTGCGCAAAACGTGCCGGTGGTGCGCGATGCCGAGATCGAGGCGCTGGTGCGCGCCTATGCGCGGCCGATCTTCAGAGCCGCGGGCCTGCCGGAAGACGGCGTCGACATCGTGCTGGTCAACGACCAGAGTTTCAACGCCTTCGTTGCCGGGTCCCGCCTGTTCATCAACACCGGCGCCCTGATGTCGGCGGAGACGCCCAATGAGATCATCGGCGTCATCGCCCATGAAGCCGGCCATATTGCCGGTGGCCACCAGCAAAAATTGCGCAACCAGCTCGAACGCGCCAAGACGATGGCCATCATCGCGACGCTGCTTGGCGCCGGTGCCATGGTTGCCGGTGCCACCAGCAAAAGCCGGGGCCTGGCCGGCGCCGGCATGGGGGTTGCAGCTGGCGGCGGCGAGATGGCGCAGCGCAGCATCCTCGCTTATCAGCGCACCGAAGAGATGACCGCCGACCGCTCGGCGATAACCTATCTCAATGCCACCGGCCAGTCCGGCCTGGGCATGCTGAAGACCTTCGGCCGCTTTCAGAGCGCACTTTCGCTGTCGGGGGCGCAGGTCGACCCCTACCGGATCAGCCATCCGCTGCCGCGCGAACGCATCGCCAACCTCGAAGTCCTGGTCAAAAAAAGCCCCTACGTCGAAAAGGTCGATCCGCCGGCGCTGCAGCAGAGGCACGACATGATGCGCATCAAGATCGCTGCCTATATGGGAGGTCAGGCCGCCGCATCGCGGCTGATGCGCAAGATGCCGGGCAGCCTCGCCTCGCAATATGGCGACGCGCAGACGAGCTACCTTTTCGGCAATCTGGCCGGGGCGCTCGCCAAGACCAACGCGCTGATCAAGGCACAGCCGAAGAACCCCTATTTCCAGGAATTGCGCGGCGACATCCTGATGAAGGCGAACAAACCGAAGGCTGCCGCGGAAGCCTATGCCAAGGCGGTCAGCCTCGATCCAGCGCGATCCGGGCTGCTGCCGGTTTCCTACGGCCAGGCGCTGATGGCCGTCGGCACGCCCGATTCCCTGGAGAAAGCGGTGGTGCAGATCAACAAGGGTCTCGCCCGCGACCGAGAAAACGCCGTCGGTTACCGCCATCTTGCGCAGGCCTATGGCGAGCTTGGCAACATTCCGGCCGCCGACCTTGCGACCGCCGAAGGCCATTTCTATTCCGGCGCCTACAAGGATGCCAAGATCTTCGCAATGCGCGCGCAGATGAAAATGAAGCGCGGCGAGCCGGGCTGGATCCGCGCGCAGGACATCATAAACTACGCACCATCAGGCAAGAAAAAGTGAACCTTCCGGCCGTGCGCGGCGACAAGTAGTCGACCAATCGGGTAGTCAGACCAATCGGATAGTTAGACCAATCGGGTCGGACAACCGGGCCGGAACCAGGCAAGAGGATCAGCGATGATGAACAAGGCAATTCTGCTGGGGACCACGGGCGTGGCAGTCGCTCTCGCCATGCTGGGTTTCGGGTTCGTGACCGGAAGTCCGCAGACGGCAAAGGCCGATGCCGCGCAGATCGCCCAGGCAGCCTCCGCCGACACCAGGATCGACCGGGCTGAAGTCGAAGGCATCATCCGCGACTATCTGCTGAAGAACCCGGAAGTGCTGCTGGAGGCTCAGGAAGCGCTCGAGGCCAAGCAGAAGGAGGCGCAGCGCGTCGCCAGTCTCGACGTCATCAAGGATGCCAAGGACCAGATCTTCAACTCGGCCTTCGACGGCGTCGTCGGCAATCCGAACGGCAAGGTCACCATCGTCGAATTCTACGACTACAATTGCGGCTACTGCAAACGCGCCATGGAGGACATGCAGACGCTGACGACAGCCGATCCGGACCTGCGCTTCGTCCTCAAGGAGTTCCCGATCCTCGGCCCGGATTCGCAGAAGGCAAGCGTCGTCTCGATGGCCTTCCACCTGATGATGCCGGAGAAATACGGCGAGTTCCACAACGCGTTGCTCGGCGCCCAGGGACGCGCCACCGAAGCGGCGGCCATCAAGGTAGCGCTTTCGCTCGGCGCTGACGAAGCGACGCTGCGCGAGAAGATGAAGGATCCGTCGATCGCCGAGGCGCTCTCCAAGACCTATGATCTTGCCAACAAGCTGGCCATCACCGGAACGCCCTCCTATGTGGTCGGCAACGAGGTGGTGTTCGGTGCGCTCGGCCAGGACGTGCTGGCGGAGAAGATCGAAGCGGCCAAGGCCGCACTCTGATCGGCGGCTGGCTTTCGGCGCAAGCCATTTTCCGCCTGTTGTGGACAGCGAAAGAACCCACTTGCGCTCTTTTCGCAGGCGTCTAAGCCCATTATAGAGGCCCAGTGCGCCGACTGATGCCGGCGCTGATGTGGTGGATTTGAAGTTCCTGCTGATTTGGTGGCGTCAGCGTTCAGGAACTTTAAATCCACCACATCAGAAATGTATAAATTGCCAGTGTGGCTTTGAATCCGAAATTCGTTCAAAGCGCTGCTCCAAGGTATTGCGAATTTCGGATTCGAAACCACACTGGGAAAAGGTCGGCATTTTGAAAACGGTTTTCGTCCTGAACGGTCCCAACCTCAACGAGCTCGGCAAACGCGAGCCGGGCATCTATGGCGGCAAGACGCTGGCCGCGATCGCCGACGATTGCAAGCAGGCAGGTGCGGCACTTGGGCTCGAGATCGATTTCCGTCAGTCGAACCATGAGGGCGACCTCGTCGACTGGATACAGGAAGCCGCCGACAAGGCTGTTGGAATCGTCATCAATCCGGGCGCCTACAGCCACACCTCGATCGCCATTCACGACGCCATCCGCTCCATCACGCCATTGCCCGTCGCCGAAGTTCATCTTTCCAACATCCATGCGCGGGAATCATTCCGCCACGTCTCCATGGTCTCGCCGGTCGCCGTCGGCGTGATCTGCGGGTTCGGGCCGCTCGGCTACACACTGGCGCTGCAGGCGCTGGCCGCACGCCTATGACCGGCCAACAAACAGAAGGCTCGAAAATGTCGATAAAAAAGAATGGTGTTGACCAGCAGCTTATCCGCGATCTGGCGGGCATACTGAACGACACCAACCTCACCGAGATCGAGGTCGAGCTGGGCGACTTGAAGGTGCGCGTGTCGCGACAGGCGCCGGCCGTCCATGCGGTCGCCGCACCGCAGCCCGCCTATGCGCCGCCGGCAGCGCAGCCGGCCGGCGCAGCCGCCCCGGCAGCGGCCGACGTGTCCAAGAACGCAGTGGCCTCGCCGATGGTCGGCACCGCCTACCTGGCGCCATCGCCCGACGCCAAGGCATTCATTGAAGTCGGCCAACAGGTCAAGGAAGGCCAGACGCTGCTGATCATCGAGGCGATGAAGACGATGAACCAGATTCCCTCTCCGCGTGCCGGAACGGTGACGGCGATCCTGTTCGAGGATGCGCAGCCGGTCGAATATGGCATGCCGCTCGTCGTGATCGAGTAGAGCCGGGAACAGCCGAAAAATGTTCCAGAAAATCCTCATCGCCAATCGCGGCGAAATCGCTCTGAGGGTGCTGCGCGCCTGCAAGGAGCTCGGCATCCAGACGGTGGTGGTGCATTCCACCGCCGACGCCGACGCCATGCATGTGCGTCTCGCCGACGAGAGCGTCTGCATCGGCCCACCGCCGTCGCGCGACAGCTATCTCAACATTCACCAGATCGTTGCGGCGTGCGAGATCACCGGCGCCGACGCGGTGCACCCGGGCTACGGATTCCTGTCGGAGAATGCCAAATTCGCCGATATCCTCGCCGCGCACAACATCACCTTCATCGGCCCGTCCGGCGATCACATCCGCATCATGGGCGACAAGATCGAGGCCAAGCGCACCGCAAAGCGCCTTGGCATTCCGGTGGTGCCCGGCTCCGACGGCGCGGTCACCGAGGAAAAGGAAGCCAGACGCATCGCCGCCGAGATCGGCTACCCCGTGATCATCAAGGCGTCGGCCGGCGGCGGCGGACGCGGCATGAAGGTGGCGCGCAGCGAAGCCGATCTTGTGGTCGCACTGCAGACGGCGCGCTCGGAAGCCGGTGCCGCCTTCGGCGACGACGCCGTCTACATCGAGAAGTATCTCGAAAAGCCGCGCCACATCGAGGTCCAGGTGTTCGGCGACGGTGCCGGCCGCGGCGTGCATTTCGGCGAACGCGACTGTTCGCTGCAGCGCCGCCACCAGAAAGTCTGGGAAGAGGCGCCCTCGCCGGCGCTCAATGCCGAGGAGCGCGCGCATATCGGCGGCGTCTGTGCCAGGGCGATTGCCGATCTCGGCTACTCCGGCGCCGGCACTATCGAATTCCTCTATGAGAACGGCGAGTTCTATTTCATCGAGATGAACACGCGCCTGCAGGTCGAGCATCCGGTGACGGAGGCAATCACCGGCATCGACCTCGTGCACGAGCAGATCCGCGTCGCCTCGGGCGGCGGGCTTTCCATGCGCCAGGAAGAGATCCGCTTTCAGGGCCACGCCATCGAATGCCGCATCAATGCCGAGGATCCGCGCACCTTCACCCCCTCGCCCGGCACGATCACCCACTTCCACACGCCGGGCGGCCTCGGCATCCGTGTCGATTCCGGCGTCTATTCCGGCTACAAGATCCCGCCTTACTACGACAGTTTGATCGGCAAGCTGATCGTGCACGGCCGCAATCGCGTCGAATGCATGATGCGGCTGCGGCGAGCGCTCGACGAATTCGTCGTCGACGGCATCAAGACGACGCTGCCGCTGTTTCGCGATCTCGTCGGCAATGCCGATATCGCCAATGGCGAGTATGACATCCACTGGCTGGAAAAATATCTGGCCGATGAGGATTAGGACGTGAACTTATAGAATATAATAGCGCGATGACCCGTCCCTACGCGCCAGGCTATCGCATCCCGACCGACCTGTTGCTCAAGGCCTACGCCTCGGGGGTCTTTCCGATGGCCGAAAGCGCCACCGATCCGGAAGTGTTCTGGGTGCGGCCGGAGACGCGCGGCATCATCCCGCTGGACGGATTTCACACGCCCAAAAGCCTGAGGAAGGCGATCCGGAAAAACCTGTTCGATATCCGTTTCGATTTTGATTTCGAGGCGACCATCGACGGCTGCGCCGAGAGGCGCGAGGAACGCCGGTCGACCTGGATCAATGCGCCGATCCGCGAGGCCTATGTCGAACTGCATCGGATGGGCCATTGCCATTCGGTCGAAGCCTGGCGCGAGGGTCGGCTGGTTGGCGGCCTCTACGGCCTGTCTCTTGGCCGGGTGTTCTTCGGCGAAAGCATGTTCGCCAGGGAAACGGACGCGTCGAAGGTCTGCCTGGTGCACCTGGTCGAACGCCTGAAGGATCGACACTTCGCCTTGCTCGACACGCAGTTCACCACCGAGCACCTCAAACGCTTCGGCGCGGTCGACGTGCCAAGGGGCAAATACGAAAAGATGCTGGCCGACGCGCTGAAGGGCGAGACGGTGTTTTTCCCATGATCTGCGCCAAAGGTCGGGTTTTTGGTCAGGTTTTTGCGGCAGGCTCAAGAGGCGTGTGCGCGTGGAACATCATCTTCCAGCCATTTGCGCGATGGACATAGCCGGTGCTGACCAGCGCCGCATAGGGCTCGCCATTCTCGCGCGTGGCATGGGCCTCATAAGTCAGCATGACAATGTCGCTGCCCGGCTCGATGATGCCCTTGAGGTCGATGTCGAGATCGCGCCAGCGATTTGGGTCCGTCGCGGTTTCGGCCAGATCGGCGTTGCTCATCGTTTGCGCCATCTGTGAGAAAGCCACCAGACATTGGGTGTCGGCATTGGCTTTGAAATAGGCAGCGTCGCCGGTCCAGAACCCTTTTTCGAGATCGAGGAGTTCGTTCTTGTTGGCCATCATGGGAACATCTCCGTAACGCCAGCCATGACCAACGCACGGAGAATAAGGCGGTTCCAGAAGGCTCAGTAAGTGATTGCGAACGGGCGATCCCGCACGCCAGGCATTATAACTGGTCTTGGCTAATTGGTTTTGGCCGCGTCGGGTGCCGGCACCTCCGACTTCTGCTTGCAGCCCTTCAGCCAGACGTCGTAGACGGCGTGCTCGACGGCGTTGAGGCCGGGGCTTTCGGCAAACATCCAGCCGGTGAAGATACGGCGGATCTTGCGATCCAGCGTGATCTCGTCGACCTCGACGAAAGAATCGGTCTTCGGCTCTTCGGTTTGCGGCTGCGAATAGCAGATGCGCGGCGTCACCTGCAAAGCGCCGAACTGAACCGTCTCGTCGATATAGACATCGAAGGTGATGATGCGGCCGGTGATCTTGTCGATGCCGGCGAATTCGGCCACAGGATTGGTGATGCGTTGTGGTGCGGCCGGTGCCGCCGGCGCCACTGTCGCATCCGGTTCCATTGTCGCCTCCGGGTCCAATGGCGGTGCAGCCGGGTCCACTGGCGCCTCCGGCTCCATTGGCGCCTCAAATTCCGTCGGCGCCTCCGGTTCCACTGGCGCCTCAAATTCCGTCGGCGCCCCCGGGTCCACTGGCGCCTCCAGCGTCTGAGCGGCGGCGATGCTAAAAGCCGCAAAAGCGGTGGCGGCCACCGTCAGTCCGCCTATCGAGATTCGGCTGAAAATGCTCATGCAGGGATCCGGTGGTTTGCGCCCGGGGTGATTCTGTCGCGCCCAAGGCTAGTCGCTGCTGTCAGATCGACAAGCTGCTAAACGCCAATTGTGGCGATAAAGGATCGATCCGCCCTTGGCGAGCGGTTAGAGACCGTTTGGAAACTCTACCCTGGCGGCCATCTGACGGCGCTTTCCGCGCTTCCGGTGCTCACGGACCCGGCGCATGACCCCGGAAACCGATTTCGGTTTCCGGAAAGGATCATGCGCAAAATGCAGAGTGTTAGAGCGTCCAATTGGACGCGCGGCGCTCTAATGTCCGCTGCGCGCCGGTTCTCGAAATCACCACCATATGACTCGCCAGAGCGAATTTCGAAACAGTCTCTTACGCCCCCGGCGTCCAGGCGTCGTAATCGCCGGTCACCTGCGGGCGGTGCTGATTGCTGAGTATGGAGCCCTTGGGGCGATAGGCCGCGGCACTTCCGGTGAGGTTCGGCTGATGCGGCTTCTGCCAGTCGCGTGGCTTGTAGGTGTCGCTCGTCGGCGGGACATCAACGCGGTGATGCATCCAGCCATGCCAGCCGGGCGGAATCATCGAGGCTTCCGAATAGTCGCGATAGATGACCCAGCGGCGGGTGCGGCCTTCCGAATCGACACCACCCTCGTAGTAGACGTTGCCGGCCTCGTCCTGCCCGACTTTCTTGCCATGCCGCCAAGTGTGGAAGCGCGTGCCCAGCGTCTGGCTGTTCCACCAGGTGAAAAACTGCAGAAGGAAAGTCTTCATCCAAAATCCTCGCGCGCCAAGTCCTCGCGGCGGCAGCGGTGGCGCCTGTTCCTGCTTATGGCGTCAGGCCGTCGCCAAGGCAAGGGTTTTGCCGCACGAACCACGCAAATGGCCGTCGGAAAACCGACGCACAGTGGCAAGCGTTCCGCGTCCTGTCGAGGCATGCCTTGCCAAGGCTGCCTGGTCTTTCTAAAGCTCAGCACCCCGCATGCAGGTACCCAGCCTGATTGACGGTTGAGGGAGGGAATGATGGCCCCAGACGCATCCGGCGCGGATCCGCGGATCAGTGCCAGCTCCATTCGCCTGCGCAAGGGCGGCGAGCCGATCGTCTGCCTCACCGCCTATACCTATCCCATCGCTCGCCTGCTCGACGATCATGTCGACCTGCTTCTGGTCGGCGACAGCGTGGCCATGGTTCTCCATGGCCACAAGACCACGCTGGGCGCCTCGCTGGAGATGATGATCGCCCACGGACAGGCGGTGATGCGGGGGTCAGCCAAGGCCTGTGTGGTGGTCGACATGCCGGCCGGAAGCTATGAGGCGACGGCGCGCCAAGCCGTCGGCTCGGCGCGGCGGATTGTCGGCGAAACCGGTTGCCAGGCCGTCAAGCTGGAGGGTGGCGTGGCAGTTGCCCGACAGATTGCGGCGATTGTCGCTGCCGGCATTCCGGTCATGGGACATATCGGCTTGCAGCCGCAATCGGTGGAAAGCGACGGGGGCTACAGGATCAAGGGCCGGACCGACGAGAATGTGGCTGCGCTTTATCGCGACGCCGAAGCGGTCGAAAAGGCCGGCGCGTTCTCGGTGGTCATAGAAGGCACCGTCGAGACCGTCGCCGCCGACCTCACCCGGCACATTTCCATTCCAACCATCGGCATTGGCGCCAGCGGCGACTGCGACGGCCAGATCCTGGTCATCGACGACATGGTCGGCCTGACCGTCGACCGGGTGCCGAAATTCGTCAAGCAATATGCCGACCTGCGCAGCGTCATATCGCAGGCGGCAGCCGGCTATGCAGCGGAGGTGCGCAGCCGGACATTCCCCGGCCCGAAACACGTTTTTTCGGCAGCAGCCGACAAGGGCGAACCATGAACCGGGGCGAACCATGAGCCGGCCTCTCGTCGTCGACAGCGTCGCCGCCCTTCGCGCGCAAATCCGCGACTGGCGTCGCGATGGCCTCAGCCTTGCCATGGTGCCGACCATGGGTGCGCTGCACGACGGCCATATCTCGCTGATCAGGATCGCGCTGGAGAAGGCCGATCGCTGCGTTGTCTCGATCTTCGTCAACCCAACCCAGTTCGCGCCGAGCGAAGACCTCGACAAATATCCGCGCCAGCTCGGCCGCGACCTCGATCGGCTGGCCGAGGCCGGCGCACAACTTGCCTTCACCCCTGGTGTGGCGCAGATGTACCCAGCTGGCTTCGCCACCAGGATCTCGGTCGGCGGGCCAGCCGCCGGGCTGGAATCGGATTTCCGGCCGACCTTCTTCGACGGCGTCGCAACCGTCGTGGCAAAGCTCTTCCTGCAGGCGTCGCCCGACTGCGCGGTCTTTGGCGAAAAGGATTATCAGCAGCTTTGCGTCGTCAGGCAGCTCTGCAGCGATCTTGATTTGCCGGTGGACATCATCGGCGCGCCAACAATACGCGACGCGCATGGGCTCGCGATGTCGTCACGCAACGCCTATCTCGGCGAAACCGAGCTCGCGGTGGCGCGCCAGCTCAACGCCATCTTGCGCCGAACGGCGGCGGCACTCGCGGCAGGCGCGGATGAAGGCAGTACGACCGTAAGGGCCAGCCGCGCGCTGGTCGAGGCCGGATTCGACAAAGTCGACTATGTCGCGGCGCGCGAGAGCCTGACGCTCGCCCCGTGGCGGCCAAACCGTGACGGTCGCCTGCTCGCAGCCGCCTGGCTGGGCAAGACCCGGCTGATCGACAATGTGAAAGTTCCCTCCGCCTGAAGCGTGTGCCGTTTGGATGGATTCATGCGACGCGCTTCAAGTTGTTGCTTTGATGCATGTCGTTATTGCAAAACCCTTCGCACCCTCGGTTCAAGCCCGAGGGCGTGCTTTTGCGCGACATGCCTTAGGGCCAATCAGGCATCAGGGCCAATCAGGCGACCTTGAGATCCTTCATCGCCTTCTCGTAGACATCCTTGATCGGCTTGGATACGTCTTCAGCGGCTTTCGTCGCCGCCGCCTGAAGCTCCTTGCTCTGCTCGACCGTCTTTTCCACCTGCTTGCGCAAGAAGTCTGTCTGCAGTTCGACGAACTCGGAGGGCGATTTCACGGTAACCAGGGCTTCGAGGTGAGAAAAGCTGGCCTCAACATTTGCGCGCAAAGCGGCGATCGTCTTCAGCGACAGCTCATTGCTAGCGGTCTTGGCTGTTTCGAAGGATGACTCGAGAGCCTTCTGGGTCGCCTCGGCGCCGGTCGCCAATTTCGATAAGGCTTCTTTCGATTGCTCGACGCCCTTTTCGGCGACAGCGCGGAACTGATCGGTTACCTCGGTCTGAACTTCTGCATTCTCAACGTTTTCAGCAGTTTTATCAGCGGTCTTCGTCATAGTTTCCATCCTGTGCGGTGGGCGACCTTTGTAGAAAGGCCGTCTCGTTCATCTAGAACCTGACGTTACGGCATCTGCAGTGCATTGCAATATTTTTGTGCGTCGCACCATGCTTTTTTGCCTCAGCGTTAGCCACTGGTGGATTTCTACCTTCGGGCGTGTTTTTTGCGGACCGCGATTCCGCAATTCAGCCCGCAACCGGCCGGCGCAGCCCGTAAAAACGCAACTGACTGCGACCTGTCAGGCCAGGCAAATCTATTCGATCGCCTTTTCCAAAATCAGCGCCGGCAGCCCTGAGCCACCGCCACAGTCAGCAGTGTTCCCGGCCGGCAAAAACCCTTTCGAGCGATAGAAGGCGACGGCGGGAGCATTTGCCTCTTCCACTTCGACACGCAGCGTCCGCGCCTCGGGAAAGCTGGCCTCGATCTCTTCCAGCAGCGCCTGGCCGATCCCTTGCCTCTGGCAGGCCGGATGCACGTAGAGCTGGTTCAGCATGACGATCCTCGCATCCGTGGTGGCTGCGGCGAACGCCATGCCGCCAATGCGGTTGCCATCGTCTGCGACCAGGAATTCGGAGTTCGGCCGTGTCAGCCGCGCCTTGAGCGAGGCGATCGAATGCCATTCATCTGTTATCTCAGCGACTTTGGCAGCACCATAGATGGCGTCGTAGGTGGCGTGCCACGTTTCGACCAGCAGCGCCCGGACCGCGGCAAGATCGCGCTCGCCAGCGGTGCGAACAAACATCATCCTATTCGATCCCGAGCTTGGCCTTGACGAGGTCGTTGACGGCCTGCGGGTTGACCTTGCCGCCAGTCGCCTTCATCACCTGGCCGACGAACCAGCCGGCCATGCTCGGCTTGGCGCGCGCCTGCTCGACCTTGTCGGGATTGGCTGATATCACCTCGTCGACCGCCTTTTCGATGGCACCGGTGTCGGTGACCTGTTTCATGCTGCGGCTTTCGACCAGCTGGCGCGGATCGCCGCCTTCGTTCCAGACGATCTCGAACAGATCCTTGGCGATCTTGCCGGAGATGGTGCCCTCTTTTATCAGGTCAATGACCGCGCCGAGCTGATCGGGCGAAACCGGAGCATTTTCAATAGCCTTGCCGGCTCTGTTCAACGCACCCAGCAGATCGTTGATGACCCAGTTGGCGGCAAGCTTGCCGTCGCGACCAGCGGCCACCTTCTCGAAATAGTCGGCGACCGACTTTTCCGACACCAGGATCGAGGCGTCGTAGGTCGACAGGCCGAGCGAGGAGATCAGCCGCGCCTTCTTGGCGTCGGGCAGTTCAGGCAGATCCTTTGCCAACGCATCGACAAAGGCCTGGTCGAATTCCAGCGGCAGAAGGTCGGGATCCGGGAAATAGCGGTAGTCGTGCGCTTCTTCCTTGGAACGCATCGAGCGCGTCTCGCCCTTGTTGGGATCGAACAGCCGCGTTTCCTGGTCGATCTTGCCACCGTCCTCAAGGATGGCGATCTGGCGGCGCGCCTCGTAGTCGATGGCCTGGCCGATGAAGCGGATCGAGTTGACGTTCTTGATCTCGCAGCGCGTGCCGAATTCGCCGCCGGGCCGGCGCACCGAGACGTTGACATCGGCGCGCAGCGAGCCTTCGTCCATATTACCGTCGCAAGTGCCGAGATAGCGCACGATGGTGCGCAGCTTGGTGACATAGGCCTTGGCCTCGTCGGCGGATCGCATGTCGGGCTTGGAGACGATCTCCATCAGCGCCACGCCGGAGCGGTTGAGGTCGACATAGGACATCGTCGCATGCTGGTCGTGCATCGACTTGCCGGCATCCTGCTCCAGATGCAGGCGCTCGATGCCGACCTCGATGTCCTCGAACTCGCCCTGCCGGTCGGGACCGACGGAGACGATCACCTTGCCCTCGCCGACGATCGGCTGCTTGAACTGTGAAATCTGATAGCCCTGCGGCAGATCGGGATAAAAATAGTTTTTCCGGTCGAAGACCGATTTGTGGTTGATCTCGGCCTTCAGCCCGAGGCCGGTGCGGATCGCCTGCTTGATGCATTCCTCGTTGATGACCGGCAGCATGCCCGGCATCGCCGCATCGACGAGGCTGACATTGGCGTTTGGCGGCGCACCGAACGCCGTCGAGGCGCCGGAGAACAGTTTTGCTTGCGAGGTCACCTGCGCATGGACCTCGAGGCCGATGATGATCTCCCAGTCGCCGGTGCCGCCTGATATCAGGCGCTTGGCGTCGGGTGTGCGGGTGTCAATGAGAGTCATGGCGATCCAGATAATTGTTGTTCAAATTGTCTGGCGTTGTCGGCCGACAAAATCAACCGTTCGCTAGATCAATCGGCCGGAACTGGCAAGGGAGTCCCCCTGTTGACAGAGACTCCCCTTGTTGATCGAGAACCTCTGTTGACCGAGATCCCCTTGTTGACCGAGATCAATGTCGTCGGTTGCCACTATGGCATGATCGCCAAGAGGCAGGAGTGACCGACATGAGTTTTTTCGACTATTTGATTTCAGTCGACGTCCGGACCGAATTGACGGGCCGCATGATGCAAAAGCTGGGCGTCGACCGGCAATTGAAAACCGTACCCGACCAAGCAGCCGTCACAAGTCGCGCCGTCGACCGCTGCCGTTCGTGCGGCCATCAGGACGAATGCGCGGTTTGGCTCGACGAAAACGAACAACCGGACGATCCGCCGGATTATTGCCGCAACCGTGATCTGATCGCACGGCTGCAACGTGCGGGCGGCCTACGCTGGAGGGAGGGCTGAAGAGAAAAGCCGTCACGCCGTCGCGATATAGGCCCTGATCTCCGCGGCCTCGCGCTCGACATCCTCGATGCGCCGCTTGACCACGTCGCCGATCGACACGATGCCGTCGAGCAGGCCGTCCTTTTCCACCGGCAGATGGCGGAAACGGCCACTGGTCATGATCTCCATGACCTCGTTGACGGTGTGGTTCTCATTGCAGATCTTCACCTTGGGGGTCATCGCCGAACGCACCGCGATATCCAATGCGGCGGCCCCTTCCCTGGCGAGGACCCGCACGACGTCGCGCTCGGAAAGGATGCCGACGATCTTGTGATCACCATTGGTGATGACCAGCGCACCGATCCTGTGCTCGGCCAGGATGCGAATGGCCTCGCTCAGTTTTTCGTTCGGCCCGAGCGTCAACACGTCGTGGCCCTTCTGCTCGAGAATTGCCTTAACAGTCATGGCGTCCTCCTCAGTTTACCTTGCCGGTTCCTGCCCTGACCGGCTTTCCCTAGTGCCAGACATCGTGCGCCGCGATCGATTGGTTTTCAAGTGCGGCGAGGCTCAGGCCCTGAACTCGTCCGCCTGCTGCCGCCGATCGAAAGCCCGCAGGCCGAAGAAGCCGGCGAAAAAACCGCCAATATGAGCCTCCCAGGCGATCTGGCTGTCGATGCCGGGCGCGAAGGCAACGAGGCCGGTGGCGAGATTGATCACCATCCAGATGGCAAGAAAAGTCACAACGCCGCGCGAGCGGAACACCGCCGCCATCGGCAGCGGCGCGCCGGCGAAGGCGGCTTTGCCGGACGAGCGGTCGGTGCGGAAGCCGAAGCGCGCGGCGGCCCCCATCATGCCGGAAATCGCCCCCGATGCGCCGACCAGCGGCGCCTCGCCGAGCGGATGCACGGCCCAGAACAGCACCACGGCCGCTAGCCCGGTCGCGGCGAAGAACAGGCTGAAACGAAGCGCGCCGAAGCGGTTCGCCAGTGGTGAGCCGAAAGCCGCCAGCCACACCATGTTGACGGCCAGATGAGCAAAGCCGCCATGCAGGAAGGCATAGGTGAAGGGCCGGGAAAACAGGAACCAGTCGAAGCCATATTGGCCAGTATAAAGAACTGGAATGAAGGCCGCATCGTACAACAATGTCAGCAACTGGCTTTGGCTAAGCACGTACTCCTGGATGAGATAGAGGACGACGCAGATGCCGATCACCGCCAGCACAAGGGGCGGCATGTTGAACACCGGCTCGCGGCGCGGCTCCGGCTCATGGCCGACAGGTCCGCCCTCGCCCTGTTCGATTTCCGAGGGGCTTGCTGGTTCGCTCATATGGCTCGCACTCAGTCGCTGGTTTCGACTTCGCGAGCATGTAGATCACGGTCACCCGATTCACAAAGGGCGAATCGCCCCACGCAAATCAAAACGGCGCGAATCAAAATTGGCGCGAATCAAAAAGAAGCCGTCCAAGGTTGCCCTTGAACGGCTGGTCGAGCCCCCATGCTCCCCCAAACTCTTGACTGAAATGCTGCCGATCGCTGCGAAACGACCGCTTCTGGAGTGGTTTTAACGTGCCACGGGCCTGGGCGGAGCGCAACGTAAACCACTTGTTAACCTTAACGGCCCCGACCCGTGAACAAGTGTTAACGATGCTGGCACGCAACCTGCTCCGCAACGCATGTAGGTCCTCGGAGGGCGCCCTTCTGTTCACCGATGGGACATCAGACGACAGATTGCGCGGAGCAGCATAACATGAACCAGAACGGATCGATCACGCTGTTCCATTATTGGAACCGGCTGCGTGACGGGCGCCCTGCCCCGAAGCGTTCGGAAGTCGAGCCGACCGATATCAAGTCGCTGCTGGCCGACACATTCATCCTGGAAAAGGATACGCGCGGCGAAGCGGTATTCCGGCTCGCCGGCACCAGGCTTTGCGCGGTCTATGGCCGTGAACTCAAGGGGTTTTCCTTTCCCTCGCTGTGGCGCGAGAAGGACCAGCGGCTTATCTCGAAACTGATCCAGGGCGTCTTCGATCAAAAATCCGTCGTGCTCATCACCTATGAAGGTTTCAGCCGCACCGACCGTTCCAGCAAGTTCGAGCTGCTCGCCCTGCCGCTCGACGGCGGCGTCGACAATCCGCGCTGCCTCGGCGTGATAAGCGCCGCTGAAAAACCCTTCTGGCTGGGCGCGGATCCGATCGCCGGAGCCCTGATCGATTCGATCCGTCTCGTCGATCCGGAGAAGGAACCGAAATTCCTCAAGAACCGGCCGGCCATCGACGTTCCCTCGCTTGTCCCGTCGGAACTCGATCCGTCCCAGACGATTTCGGCGCTCGGCCAGGCACGCCGCATCCGTCATCTGGTCGTATTCGACGGCGGGCGCGGGGAATAATCCAAAATCCTAAAGTAGCGGCGTCAGGCTTTCCCCTTTGTTAACCCGCTTCGCTGTAGCTTTCCGGCGAAGTTCCTCGCATCAACGCGCGGAATGCCAAACGGGGTGTAGGCAGTCATGAGGTCAGCGGCGGTCGACACCGCGCCGTCCCAAGCTGAAAGGCGCAACTTTCAGCGCGTCCGCGTGAAGATCTATGGACGCTTCATGCTGGAGGATCGCACCGAACATCCGTGCCAGGTGGTCGACATGTCGCCGGGCAATGTGGCGCTTCGCACCGAGCGCATCGGCATGCCGGGCGAGAAAGTCATCGCCTATATCGATCACATCGGCCGTATCGAAGGCGTCGTCACCCGCATCCTGCAGGACGGTTTCGCGATGACGGTCATCGCGTCGGAACGCAAGAAGGACAAGCTTGCAGCGCAATTGACCTGGCTTGCCAACAAACACGAGCTCGATCTGCCGGAAGACCGCCGCCACGAACGCGTGGCGCCGCGCAATCCGACCAGCGTGCTTCAGCTCGGCGACGGGCGCCAGTACCAGTGCCGCATCATCGACCTGTCGCTTTCGGGCGCCGCGGTCGAGATCGACGTCAAGCCGGCAATCGGCATCCAGGTCATGCTGGGCACTATGCGCGGCCAGGTGGTGCGCCATTTCGAGGACGGCATCGCCATCGAGTTCGCGGTCATCCAGAGGCCGGAAACGCTCGATTCCGAATTCAACGCATCCGGCACCTGACAAACAGCGCACATTCCCGCAATCGACAGGCCCCATTTCGGCCGGTTTTTTTATTGGAGCGCCGGTCAACGCCGCCTGCCACCGATGCCGCGCCAAGGCGCCGCGCCGCGCCGATGTGATCCCGGCGAAAACCACCTCAACAGTTTTATACTGAAATGATTCAAATTTTATGTTTATTCTATGGGCGTTTTACTTAATGTCTACTTCGAGCCTTTGCGTCGAATAAATCCAATCGTGTCATTGTCTCCTCAAACGGGGAGACTGGACGATGAAGAAGACGAGGGGCAAGCTGTTGCTCTTGGCAATGGCGACGCAGCTTACCGCCTGGGGAACAGCGTATGCAGCGGGACCTGCCTTCATGCACACCGGCAGCCGCACCACACAGCCGGTCGGCCATTACGAGTTCTGCCAGAAGATCCCGCAGGAATGCAATCAGCGGACGCCGAAGCAGGCGCCGATCGAACTGACCCGCAAGCTGTGGGCGAGGATCGTGAGCATCAACAATTCGGTCAACAGCAGAATCGCGCCGCGCACCGATATGGAACTGTGGGGCAAGGAAGAGGTCTGGTCCTATTCCAACAGCGAATTCGGCGACTGCGAGGACTATGCGCTGGAAAAGCGCCGCGCGTTGATGAACATCGGCGTTCCGGCCGGCGACCTGCTGATGACGGTTGCGCGCCAGCCGAACGGAGACGGCCACGCGGTGCTGACCGTGCGCACCAGCCTCGGAGAGTTCATCCTCGACAATCTCGAAACCAGGGTGCTGTCCTGGACCAACACCGACTACACCTATTTGAAGCGCCAATCGAGCCAGAATTCTGGCGCCTGGGTAACGATCAACGACGGCCGCTCCGGCGCGGTTGCCAGCGTCCGCTAAGGACGCGACGCAAAAACCCGGTCGAGCCCCACCTCCCCGTCCCCAACGACCGGGTTTAGGAGCCGGCCCCCGCCCCCGGGCCCGCGGCACCTTTTTCCCCCGGTGATGGGGGCGGGGGGGGGCGCGCCCGCCGGGGGGGTGGTGGGGGGGGGGGGGGGGGGCGGCGGGGGGGCGCGGGGGGGGGGGGGGGGGGGGGGGGGGGGGGGGGGGGCGGG
>NZ_JBVVPZ010000027.1:0-29467 GCF_055811415.1 Mesorhizobium sp. WSM4846 | reverse complement strand
CCACACACACCCCCCCCCCCCCCCCCCCCCCCCCCCCCCCCCCCCGGTTTTTTTGCCCCCCCCCCCCCCCCGGGGCCCGCCTCCACTTTTTCAAGCGGTACTGGGATCCTGGTGGTGACGATCCGACTTGCGCGTTGGGCATGGCGGGAGACGACCGGTGCGGACATTGCTCCGATTGCGACAAATTCAGCGGCGCAATAAGCTTCGGCCGTGAGCTACCAGGCGATGAAAAATCGAGTGATCTGTGATCAGAGGACTGTTCGGGAATGTTTCCTAGATGCTTGGTTTCATTGAGAGGTTTCCGGGCACCGTCAGGACACAGAAGGAATCTGAATACACTGAGCGCAAACCGAACCTCAATTGAGACACACCTGAAACACATCGACGCGCCGGACGACATGCATGCGAAACGTTTTGGGCGGATGGTCGAGCCGCAGGCAGGCCAGGAGCGCAGGAGCGTCGCCAATGACACCCGACCAGATTCGACTTGTTCAGGATAGTTTCCACGAGGTCCTCCCGATACGCGTGGCAGCCGCGGCTCTGTTCTATGAACGCCTGTTCGCGATCGACTCGGATCTTCGCGCACTGTTTCTGGCGAGCGACATGCCCAAGCAAGGCGCAGAGCTGATGGCGAGCCTGGGCTCCGTCGTGCGCGGACTGGATCGTGCCAACACCGTCCTTCCGACCGTACGCGAGCTCGCCAAGCGTCATGGGGCTTGCGGTTTCAAGGAGCATCATTACCCGATCGTCGGGCAAGCGCTCATCGACACGATGGCGGCCGGCCTCGGCACGGCCTTCACGCCGGCGGTCGGCGAGGCTTGGGAGGCAGCCTATGCGTTGCTCGCAAGTGTGATGATCGCGGCTGCTCGCGAGGATCAGCTCGCAGCGTGAGGCATCCGATGCCGGAACAATCGGCACTTAAGTTAGCGATGTTCGCGCTTTGAAACCAAACGCGCCCGTGGCCCAGCCCGGCGGCCGCGATTGACAGTGGCTGTCGATTCCCGTGGTTGCATACGCAGTTTAACGGATCCATTCCGTCGAATTCGGCCATAGTTCGACGGAGGCTCAAACGCTCACTCCCCTGGTCTTATCGCAACCTCCTCTAATTGACGGCGCGAATGGTCGCGTCGCGAGGATGGAGAAAAAACGACCACCATCGATCACGCAAACTATTCCGCCTCGAGCGACAGGCTCGACGCTATCGGCTTTGCCAAATCCGCGATCCGCCTGGCCTTCCGTGCATTGAAGATGCGCAGCGAGCGAGTCGCGCTACAGTCAACGCCCGACTTATCTGCTCAACGACATGTGCATCGGCCGCTCGGAGATCGATCACGTCACGTCAATGCGGTTTACAATTGCCAACAGCGCTCAACGCGGTGGCTTGAACGCGAATGATGCTGATCCACATTGACTCGGCCTGCTGAACAGGCTCGGCTCGACGGGCGTGAGAGTTGCCCCGAAGTCGGGCAAGGCCTTCAACACAAGAATTACTCAACCGCGCAATCCTGGGCGATCACCTCGCCAGGGTTTTGGCGCTTTGAACAAGGCCCACGTCTCGCAGATCGTTTCGAAGCGTGGAAGCATGTGGATCAGCAATTCCATGGCAAATTCCACGAACGCAACCACCCTCGTTCAAACGCAGCGCCGTCACAAGGAAGCGGTCCGGCAAATTCGCCGCACTATTCACTTGGAGAAGACGATGCAACACACCACCAAGTCCTCAAGGCCACCGTTGAACGGCGTCGACACGCCGAACCTTCTGGCAACGATCAACTTTGTCGCCGGCCAGCCTGAATTGGCCAAGTTCCAGTTCCGCGTCCACAACGAGTGGGTCGAAGGCACCCACAGCAAGAGCGTCATGCTCGGCTTTCACGGCGCCGGCCAGGAACAGAAGCATGCCAAAGCCTATTACGCCGACAGTGACCACCCGGCCGTGCTGTGCGGCGCCGATCACGGCCCCACCCCGGTCGAATGGCTGCTGCATGCGCTCGCCAGCTGCCTGATGGCGGGCGTCGCCAACATCGCCGCGGCGCGCGGCATCAAGCTGACCAAGGTGCAGTGCTCGGTCGATGGCGACATCGATCTGCGCGGCATCCTCGGGATTTCCGACGAGGTCCGAAACGGCTTTCACAACATCACGGTGGCGTTCGAAATCGAGGGCGATGCGCCGTCCGAGAAGCTCCAGCAATTGGTCGAGCAGACACGGGCACGGTCCGCGGTCTTCGACATGCTGACGAACGGTGTTTCCGTTTCGGTCGGTGTCAAAACCATTCAGTGATCCACTCGGCAAGGCGGTTCGGACGGGTGTCTGAACCGTCGCCCTCCAAAATTGATGGAAACAATATGGAACAGGCTGACGTTGTCATCGTCGGCGCTGGCCAGGCGGGCATCGCCTTGAGCCATTGCCTTCGAAAACGTGGGATCTCGCATGCCATCCTGGAACGCGGGCGCATTGGCGAACGGTGGCGGTCCTCGACATGGCGTTCGCTCCGCCTTTTGACGCCCAATTGGCTGAACGCGCTGCCAGGCTCCCCATATTGTGGCTCCGAACCCGACGGCTACATGAGCCGCGACGCGTTTGTGGAAACCCTGGTTGGCTATGCCCATCGATCGCAAGCGCCGGTGCGCTCGTACGTCGATGTCTTGTCGTGCGAACAGGATGGGCAGGGCTTCAGGCTGCGGACGACCGCCGGCGACTGGTCGGCGAAAGTCGTCGTTGTGGCCACTGGTCATTGCGACGTGCCGAGCATGCCCTTCCCCCTGCATACCAGCGCGGACCAACCGGTCAGCATCCACGCTTCGCAGTACCGAAGTCCCGACCAGCTTGCGTCAGGCGGCGTGCTGGTTGTCGGCGCATCGTCGTCGGGCGTCCAGATTGCCGACGAGCTGCGACGCAGTGGCAGACGCGTAATCCTGTCCGTCGGCAAGCACACGCGTTTGCCGCGCATCTGGCGAGACAAGGATATCTTCTGGTGGCTCTACCATATGGGATTCATGTCCCAGCGGCTGGACGATTTGACAGATCCCGACAGCGCCAGACGACAGCCTTCACTTCAACTTGCCGGTCGGGCGGATCGCTCCAATGTCGATCTGGCGACCCTTCAGGGCCTCGGAGTCGAACTCACCGGGCGGTTGAAAGGCATCTCGAACGGGACAATTGGCTTTGCCGATGATCTCAAAGATAGCATCACGGCGGCGGACGCCAAGCAGGACCGGCTCCTTCGCCAGGTCGACCAGTTCGCGGGTCACAAATCCATGGCCGGCGCCCCCGCCCCGATCGAGCTGCCGACGAATTGCCTCAAGCGCCTGTCGTTCGCGAACGACGACATCGGCACCATCATATCGGCGACTGGCTACAGCCGCTCGTTTTCATGGCTGAAACTGCCCGTCATCACCGCCGATGGCGAACTGGCCCACAAGGGCGGGATAACGACCGTCGCCGGCCTCTATGCGCTTGGCTTTCGCTTTCTGCGCAAGCGCGATTCCAATTTCATTGGAGGCGTTGGGCCGGACGCGCAAGCGATCGCCGACCATGTCTCACACTACCTCGGTCAGAGCGGCCTCAAGGCAGCATAAGGACATTCCGATGCTTTCCAATGTCGTCCCCGCACATTCTCACTACGACGCCATCATCGTCGGCGCGCGCTGCGCCGGAGCCTCGACGGCAATGCTGCTCTCCCGGGCAGGATTGCGGGTGCTGGCAGTCGACCGCCAGTCCTATGGATCTGACACGCTGTCTACACACGCGCTGATGCGACCAGCCGTCATGCAGCTTTCGCGTTGGGGCCTGCTCCAACCGTTGATCCAAAGCGGTGCGCCGGTGATCAGGTCTACCACTTTTCACTATGGCGAGCAGGAGGTCACGGTGCCCATTCGGCCCGAGCCAGATATTCCGGGCCTGATCGCTCCACGCCGCACGGTGCTTGATCGCATGTTGGTCGATGCAGCACGAGCCGCTGGAGCCACGATTATGCACGATACTCCGGTCCATGATCTCATGTTCGACGCACATCGCCGTGTTCGCGGCGTCACATTGAGAGATGCCGGCGGCCAAACTCGCGAGATAAGCGCCGATATCGTGGTTGGAGGAGACGGGCTCGGCTCGTTTGTCGCTCGCAAGGTCGAAGCACGGATGCTGGTGCAGGGGCGGTGCTCGGTGGCACATGTCTTCGGCTACGCCCCCGCGCCGGCGTTCTCGGGATACCACTGGTATTTCGGCCGGAACTTATCCGGCGGCGTGATACCGACGAATGACGGGCTTGCCTGTATCGTCGCATCCGTTCCGACCGAGCGGTTTGACGCGGAGTTCCGCTTCGATCTTTCCGCCGCACAGCTTGCCCTGGCAGCGCTGGCACCCGGATTGGGATCGCGGGTCTTCGGCAATGGTGGCGAACGTCTGAAGGCCTTCCGCGGCACGCCCGGCCGATTGCGGCAGGCATACGGCCCTGGCTGGATGCTGGTCGGCGATGCCGGCTTCTTCCGCGATCCGCTGACCTCGCATGGTATTTCCGACGCCCTGCGTGATGCCGAAGGGGCCGCGACGGCAATACTTTCCTGTCGCGAGTCCGCATTGCGGGAGTTCCAGGAAGTACGCGACAGCCTCGCGCTGCCCATCCTTAAGACCACGGACGCCATCAGTGCCTTCGACTGGTCCCTCGAAGAGCTACCTGAACGCCACAAGCGCTTCAGCGAGGCGATGAAATCCGAAGTCGCTGTGCTCTTGGCCCGGGCGGCGCGCGATCGCGAGGTTCCGCCTCTCCCGCAAGGGCTAGTGACGTCGCAGCTAGAGGCAATCTGAAACACAAAACAAGGAGCAAGGCTATGCAAACGACCATACGATCCGGATGGTCCGGGGTCCGGTTCGGACAACCGGAAGTCGGGGCCAGTGCAGAGCGAAGGCGCATCACTCGTGCTAGCGACATCATTGCGTTCAGCGACATGACCGGCGACAGAAACCCACTCCACTACGATGATGCCCTATCCGCCCGCACCGTATTCGGCCGTCTCATAGTTCAGGGCGGTGTCACTTCCGGCCTTCTCAATGCGCTGGTGGCCGAGGACTTACCGGGACCCGGCAGCGTCTTTCTTGGCGTCGAGTGGAAGTTCCTCAAGGCTGTCGGTATCGGCGAGGAGATCGTCGCACGCGCGGAGGTGCTTAGCGTGCGGGAAGACAAGCCGATCTGCACGCTGTCAACCACCGTCGCAAACTCGGCAGGCGAGATTTGCCTGTCCGGCACGGCAACAACCTACACTGTGCCGCTCGATTAGCCGCCATAGGCTGCCGGGCGGCTCTGCATTTCCATGCTCTCCCACACGCTGTCTCCAACGGGCAGAACGCATGTTCGAGGAACTTAGCGGAATGGTCCGCTGCAAACCAAGGAGCCAACTTTATGAACATCTCATTCGGTATCTATGCAACCCCGACATCCACTCTGTGGAAAGACATCCGCAAAGGTCCGCCGCTCGAGGCAGTCCGGGAGCATCTCGACCGCGTGATTAACTTCAGACGCCTTTGCGAGATCGCTCGCAGGGCTGAGGTCCGGTGACGGAGTACGGGTCAAATGCGATGGCGGGCGTGAAGACACGTCCGCCATCGGTTTGGGTGTTGCGAACCCAAATGCTTCGTCGCTAATGTAAGGCCGACCATACGGTTAGGACAACCGGATTGAGCTCGGCCTTCGAAGTAAGGGTCTTTGGCGACCTCACGGTTCGCCGTGACGGCGAGCCTGTGGCGCTAACGCAATCGCGCAAGACGCGGGCGTTACTCGCCTATCTGGCCGTGCAGCAAAAGCAGCAGCGCCGCGAGTGGCTTTGTGAGATGTTTTGGGACGTCCCTGATGATCCTCGGGGCGCGCTGCGTTGGAGCCTTTCGAAGCTGCGCCGGATCTTAAATGCCGACGGCGAGACCCGGCTTGCGGCCGATCGCAACGTGGTCCAACTGAAGCCGGGATCGATCTGGCTCGACTACGATCTGATCAGGGGCCTGTCGGCCGATGCGGTTGGTTCGCTGCCTACAGAGCGTCTGGATTCGATCGCTGCGGCTTTCGCCGGCCCGTTCTTGTCGGACCTCTATCTGCCGCGCTGCCAGGCGTTCGAGGCTTGGCGCGTCTATTGTTCGAACGAGACCGAGATTCTGCACCTGAAGGCGCTACGCGCCCTGATCGATCGCCTGGGCGACGAGCCTGAGCGGGCGCTTCCCCACGTGCACACGCTGCAGTCACTTCTTCCGGACAATGATCTAGCAGACGAGATCGCCCGCATTAACGATCAGGCTCGACTGACCGTCGCCGCTGCCCCGATCCGAAGTGGCACGACGGCTGGACCTGTTAGCCGGCCGGCCCCCGAACCTCCGCTGGCGGGGCCCGTGCCCGAACCCGTCCCGTCGCCTTTGACGAAGGTTTCGTCAGGTAAGCAGCAGATACGCTACGTCAATGCCCGCGATGGCACCCGGATCGCCTATGTCATCAGCGGATCCGGGCCAGCGATCGTGCGTGCCTCGCACTGGATGTCCCATCTCGACTTCGATTGGGAAAGCCCAGTTTGGGGACATTGGATCGACGGGCTGTCCAGCGGCTTCACGCTTGTACGCTACGACGGGCGCCTGAACGGCCTTTCCGACACAGTCTGTGAGGATGTGTCTTTCGATGCATTCGTCGACGATCTCGAATGCGTCGTAGAGGCCGTGGGCCTCAACCGTTTCGTCCTCCTTGGAATATCGCAAGGCTGTGCTCTCTCTGTCGAATACGCCATTCGCCATCCCGAGAGGGTCGCGGGTCTCTTGATTTGGGGGGGATATGTTCGTGGATGGCGAGCGCGCGGAAATGCGGCGGAGATCGTCAGACGCGAAGCAATCTCGGCGTTGATGCGTCAGGGCTGGGGTCGGGACGACCCATTGTTCCGCCAAATGTTCACCAACCTGTTTATACCGGGCGCCAATCGCGTGCAGATGGATTGGTTCAATGAGCTGCAGCGCCGGACACTCACGCCGGAAAACGCGATGCGGTTGAGCTATGTCTTTGCCGACATTGACATATCGCGATCGCTTGAACGGCTGCATGTGCCAGCGCTCGTGCTGCACGCCAACGGCGACCGGGTCGCGCCTTTCTCGGAAGGTTTGGAGCTCGCCAGATCGATAACTGGTGCCCGCTTCGTCGAACTGGAAAGCGCCAATCACATCCTTCTTGCCGAGGAACCCGCGTTCCGCAACTTCATTCTCGAGGCGTCGACATTTGCCAACGAGGCGCTTCAGGCGCAAACGGTCGTTGCGGTCGACCCGAGGACCCGGCGACAGGCAACGATCCTGTGCGCCGATTTCCAATACGCTGAACCGGTGATGGAGAACCTGCCTCCCGATGTCGCGCTGGAGCGGGTCGACCCCTTCCTCATGCAGGCCACCGCACTCGTGCGCGACAACGGAGGAACGGTTCTGACGATTTCCGAGAACGAGCTCGTCGCGTCGTTTGGCGCGCCTGAGCCGCTCGAAGGACATGCTGCACTTGCCTGCCGGACCGCACTCGCGCTGCGCGAGCTCGCGCTGCGCCATGGCGATTGGATGACCGGCGTTCGTGCTGCCCTGGACACAGGCATCGTGATCGTCAGCCCGGCACGCGACCGGGCTTTGGAGGTGCGCGGTGGGCCGGTGTCCGTGGCCCATACGCTGAGCCAGGCGTTGGGGCGCCATCTCGTGGTGGCAACCGCCAGGACCCGGGCATCGGCTGGCGGCTTCGTCAGTATGGAAGCGCTGGCAGCGCCACTTCTGTCGGAATACCCGAAGAACCAGCGGCTCTTTGAAGTGATCGAGATCAGGCGGGGCCGCTCGCGCTGGCAGTTGCGCGCCGAAACGCAGCTGTCGCCGTTCGTCGGCCGCGAGATGCAACTGCAGATTCTGAACAAGGCCTGGCATGACGTCTTCGACGGCGAAGGTCAGACGGTTTTCGTGGTCGGCGATCCCGGTCACGGCAAGTCGCGTGTCACGCATGAATTCGTTGGGGCCATCCCTCACGATGATGCTGAGAATCTGGAGGTCGGCGCGCTCGAAACGGACCTGCGCAGCGGCTTCGTCGTAATTCGGAAACTGCTGCAAACCCTGTTCGGCGTGGGCGACACCGAAGCGCCGCCAATCGCAATCGAAAAGGTACTGGCCGCGCAAAGCGCGCTAGGCTTCGATGAGCGGCTCCTCGATCCGATCATGGCAGTCATGGAACTGCCCGTACAGGATCCGAACTGGGCTATCATTTCTGGCCAGGAGCGATCCCGGCGCATGCAGGAAGCAGCGGTTGGGCTTCTGCTCTTCCTTGGCCGCGAGAAGCCCGTCGTTCTCCTGGTCGAGGACCTTCATTGTATAGACGCCGAGAGTGAGGGGGTCCTGGTGCGGCTGGCGCAGGCACTGCCCACTGTCCGCTGTCTGCTTATCCTGACCTGTCGACCCGAATACGATCGCGCTGCCTTCGCCGCTGCAGGACCTTCCGAAATCCGCCTGCCGGCGTTCAATACGGCCGAAGCAGCAGCATTTCTTGACTACCTGGTTGGCAGGGACCCTGAGCTGGCGCAGCTCCGCGGTGCAGTCGGGGATGCGTGCAAAGGCAATGCATTGTTCCTGGAAGAGACCGTCCGCGCTCTCGCCGAGACCGGCAAGCTGGAAGGGCAGCCGGGCCGCTACCGGCCTTCTGGCGAGGTCGACGAGATCGTCGTTTCGGCGAGTATCCAGACGATTGTCGACGCTCGCTTCGAACGTCTCGACAAGGATTCGAAGCGGGTAGCCGAGGTCGCCTCAATCTTCGGCGGAGAGATTCCGGTGCCCTTGCTACGAAGGATGGCGACGCTGTCGAGCCTGCGCTTCGATGCCGCCCTCCAGAATTTGAAGAAGGCCGATCTCCTAGTGGAGCTTCAGGTTTTTCCCGAGGCCTTCGTCCGCTTCAAGCACGTCCTCATCCGAACTGCTGTGTCCGGACGTATCGTATCGTCGGCGCTCATTGAGCTCCACAGGACTGCGCTTGCCGAATTGAAGGCCCATTACGCGGACCGGCTTGATGAGCACAGCGAACGCCTGGCCAGACACGCGCAACAGGCTCACCTCTGGGTCGAAGCCGTCGGCTATCTTCTGATCTCGGCTCGCAAGGCGATCAGGCGGTCGGCGCACGTCAGTGCACTTGAGCAACTGGACCTTGGGGTCAGGCTGCTGAGGAGCAACGATGTCGCCGACGCCGATGAGCAAGAGATCGAGTTCCAGCTCGCGAGGGGCGTGGCCCTCATGGCGGCCCGTGGCTGGGGTGCGACCGAAGTGCTCGCCGCGTTCGAGCGCGCCGAGGAACTTTGCAGTAAGATCGGCGACCAGGCGCGTCTGTTCACGGCGCTGCGCGGGAGAGCCCAATACTACATGCTTAGCGGTAAGCCGGCAGCGGCGCAGGAACTGGCCTGCCGATGGGCTGGCATGGCTAAGGACGACAGCGATCCCGGTCTCGCGATCGAGACCGAGCACATGTTCTGGACAAACAATTTCTTCCTTGGGGAGACCGCGGCGGCCCAGAACCATGCGGAACGCGCCATCGGCCTCTACCACCCCGACCGCGATCATTATCTGACGTACAAGTACTCCGGTCATGACCCGGGCGTCTGCTGCCGCTGCTTCTCGGGATTGTCAGCCTGGCTGGCCGGCGAGCCGGATAAGGCAAGGCTACGGTGCGAAGACGCAACCGGGCTCGCCGGACGTTTCGAGCATCCGCTGAGCATGGCGCTTGCGTATTGGGGGACCAGCTACCTCCATATGTTCGCGGGGGAGCCTGAGGCCGCGCTTCGGGCGGCGGAAAGCGAGTTGCAGATAGCAGAGAAGTTCCAGTTGCCGCTCCTTGTCGGCCAAGCCGCGTTCCAGGTTGGATGGGGGCAATTCCGGCTTGGGGAACGGGGGGCCGGCCTGCGCGGCATGGAGGAAGCTATATCTGCCATTCGCCGGACCGGCGCTGAAATGGGGCTGCCCTATCTGATAGGCCTTTACGCCGAAGCGCTGGGCGACAGCGGCAGGCTGGACAGCGCTCGCAAGTCGGTTGAAGCTGCCCTCGAGCTCGGCCGCTACAACGGAACCTATTTCCAGCTCGCCGAAGTACTTAGGATCGAAGCCTGTATCCGCGAAAAGAGCGGTGGCGGACCTGACGAGATCGAGAAGATGCTCCACAAGGCTGCGAACGTCGCTACCTTGCAGCGTTCCGCGATTGGCCAACTGCGTATCGCTGTGGAACTCGCTCGCTGTCTTCGAAGCCTTGGAGATGTCGAGAAAGCGCGTGAATTTATCGCGCCTCACGGCGAGCTTGTCGGTAAGCTCGACGACAGCCAGGATGCGCGGGCGGCGCGTGAGTTCTTCTAGCCAACGTGGCGACATGACGCGTGCCTTCTCTTAGGCTGCACCTCAGAATGTCAGCGACGGGGTCAGATCGTGGCCTCCCCTCCCGCCAGCAACCAGGACGACGCCCATACCAAGCACCGCGTCCTTGATACACCGGATTGATCCCCTAGTTACCCTCCGTGGGCGCCTTGGTCGCGAGTTTTGCCTGGGGGCAGCGGCGGTTGCGCCGTTCTGACTGCATGGCGCGGAAAGACGGTTGGGACCGACGCACTTATGGAGGTCGTCGTGCGTCAATTCCCTGGATTCAGCTGGGCATATTTCGCATTCGCTTGCTCGATCGCGGTAGCTTGCGCAGGAGCTGCCGCCGGCGGCGAGCGCGGCGGAGGCAATAGCGGTGGCAACCATGGTGGCGGAGGCAATAGCGCTGGCAGCCATCACGGTGAAGGCCGCAAAGGCGGCGCGCACAAAGGACCTGCCGGCTCCAGCAGTAGGTCATCGGTGGACGACGATGGGACCAGCACCACTGCAACGGCGGCAGTGGCGGCAACACCGGCCGCCACTGCCGTCAGTGTCGCCCGGTCCGCAGGGACCGGACGCTCGCTCGACCTCCCGGCCAACCTCCAGCCTCCCAGCGCCAGCAACAGTCCATCGACGGTCAGTCCAATCAAGGCGCTGCCGGGCGTCCCGGATGAAGTCGTTCGCGCCTGCCATGATGCAATCGAGTCGGCCGCCGCCCCGTTTGGCGCGACCAGTGTGCGCGTCAGCAGCGCAGGTTCCATGCGTCGGTTGAGCCCGGATACGATCTCGGCTCCCATTGAGGTCAGCATCGATTATGGACGGCAAGACAAGGTGGAGACGCGGCAGGCGCCGATCAAATGCGAATTGAATGCTACAGGCAGGGTGATCGGGCTGACATAGCGTATCGCGCAGAACTCTTCGCCGACGAGAGCAGGATGAATTCGAATTGGTGATTCATCCTAGCCTACTCCCGCAAAGAGGCAATGATCTCAAAGAACCTGGACTTGAGCAGGAGGACCGCGCAGTCGTTTTGGAAATCACTCCAAGGTCGCCTGTCTTGGCCTGAGGGGGTAGGGAAGTGTGAGAGAACGCACCCGGGCAATCCGCGACGGGTCGCGAGCCTTGCTGCGTGCAGTCTTCTGGCTGACGGCCTTCAACCCGCCGGCAGCGGCTGCCGCGCGGCCAGCGCGCCGCTTCAGCGGCGGCTCAATCTGGGCGCTGCGACGCTCAGCCCTGAGCCTGTCATTGACTGCGCGCGCGGCGGCCAGGTCGCGGAAAAGGGAAACAGTGACTTCACGTTGCTTGTCCAAAGCCTCCTTCAGCCTGGCGACCTGTACCAAAAGTGCTCGGGCGGCGTCGCGCTCGAGGCGAGCTTTATCGAGGTCCTCATGGGTCGAGACTGCCGCAGCGCGTTCTCGTGCCAGAGCATGCGCCGTCTCGGTTGCAGTCTGCTCCACTCGTTCTCTCGCCGTGACTGCTCTGGCTCGTTCCTGTTCAGCCGCGTCGCGCTCGAGGCGAGCTTTTTTCAGCTCCTCACGCGCCGAGACTGCTGCAGCGCGTTCTAACGCCAAAGCCTGCGCTGTCTCGGTTGCAGTCTGCTCGGCACGGTTTCCCGCTGTGACTGCTCTGGCTCGTTCCTGTTCAGCCGCGTCGCGCTCGAGGCGAGCTTTTTTCAGCTCCTCACGAATCGACGCTGCTGCAGCGCGTTCTCGAGCCAGCTCGCCCTCCGTCTCGGCTGCGGTCTGCTCCACTCGTTCTCTCGCTGTGACTGCATTGGTCCGTTCCTGCTCAGCCGCGTCGGCGCGCTCCATGAGCGCGGCATTGGACAGTTTCACTTCGGCGAGGTCACCACGAAGGTCCTCTGACTTCCGGCGTTCGTCGTCGAGCATTCCGGTTGCTTGCGCCAGCGAAGCCTTGGCCTTGGCGCGATCCTCGGCGGCCTCGGCCTCAAGCTGTTCAATTTGCGCCTGCGCTCGCGATAGATCGCGCGCCACCCATCCGGCTCGCTGACGCTCCAGATGAGCAGCGGGCATCTCCGTAAAGACATAGTTGGTGGCCTCGCGCAGCATCGTGCGGGTATCTCCCGCAATGCGCCGCGATGCGTCAACTGTGCGGGCTGCCGCGAGCTCGTTGCGCAATTGCTCCTGGCGTACGCGATCGGCGGCTGCCACCCTTGTCCTCAGCGCGTCAATCTCCTTGCGCGACTTGAGCAGCGCTCGCTGCAGAGCGGCGCTCCTGGCGCGCTCGCCTGCCGCCGCCTGATGCTCCTGGCCGGCCAATTCCCTCGCTGCGGCTGCCTGAGCAGCAGCTGCTTCGACTTGCGCCCGGGCAGCCGTGAGATCCGGGCTGAGCAATTCATCACTCGTGCGCTCGTCTCGCTGGGCTGGCCCACGCACATCTAATGCAGCACTCGCCGGAAGCTCGATGGGTCGCGAAAGGTCCGGATTGGCGTTGCCCTGGACCCGCGAAATGGCGGGGGCGCTTTCGAGCCAGTTTTGTCTCCTCATCGCATAGCTAAGCGGCACGGCCAGACAGATTGCGGCGACGCCAAAGCGGGGCACAAGACCGATCGGCCTGCGAACGCGAGGAGGTGAGGCCATCGCTGTGGTGGGGTCGGGATCCTCCGCGAGGGCGAGTTGTGTCTGCATACGGCTGAGAGCCCTCAGCACGGGATTACTTAGAGCGGCAAGATCAGCCGCCATCCGCCCATAAACGTAGTCAGCGATTTCTCTGATGGATGTCGCAAGTCGGCTGGATTGCGGTGTGTTCGTCGCCGACGCGAAAGCGTCGATCTGGGCCACTGACGAGCTCTCGCAAGACTCGGAGATCACGTCGAAATACTCGATTCGCACCCCGAACCGAAGGCAATTGGCATCCTGACGCCGAATACCCAGGTCTGCCGTGTCTGAGGGCACGGCAACCTGAGAAGAAGAAGCAGGCTCGGTTGCAAGGTCGACCGGGCTTTCCCAATCCCAAGAAACCTCCTCCTCGGGGAGGTCAGATCCGCCTTCGCCCACATCTGATTTGAGGCGACGCCGTTGCACCGCGATATGGATACGCCGGAGCACAAGATAGAGGCCCACCGAGGCAAATATTGCTATCCCGCCCAGGATGGCGAGATCTGCGTCGTTTGCGTAAATTTCGGCAAGAGGATTTGACATTGCCGTGCCTGTGCCGTCTGGGGTGTGTTCTTAAGATCGTGAAGCGGTGTTGGCCCCTCGCCTTGGTGCTGGCTAAAGCCTTTGATCGCGTTCGAATCTGTCACTTGCTTCGAGGGCCCTCCAGTGCTCGAATTGTTGTTGCATGGCGGAGCGGCGGTCGCGCGTTGATAGTCGTGCCGGCGCAGATGACTTTTGTTTGAAACGAAACTTGACATGCCGTGGCCGCCGATTGTCGGCCGCCAAGGGCGCACGGGCTCTGAAAAGCCGACTTGCACCTCTGCATCTCAACGTCCCGAGTTCTCCCACGGTAGCGTACCACCCCGCCATTTCCGGCTCTGGACGGCCCGGCTAAGCTTTAAGCTAGGTCACAGGCCTCCACGGTCAACCGTCACCTGATATTAGGCATCCATCGGCAGCACTTCGGCCATGCAACACAGCCATTGGCGCGCCCGCGAGCTGGCCAACTAAATCATGCTGATCATGGTTAAGTCGCACCGAGCAACACGATCTGGTGTCGAAGCCGTCTGCCTCGCTTCACGCTGACGCGGCGTCAGTCCGGCAGGCCCGCCTTGCGAAGGCCTTCGATATATCTGCTGCGATCGTCCGGTCGATAAAACGGCGGCAGCACCTCGGCGAGATTCGAAAGCCGCAGAAAGGGATCGAACGCGCATAGCCGAACCATCATCTGCTGCGCTTCCAGAAGCCGCCCCGCCAGCGCATGACCTGCGGCCGCAACACGCTGAACGACATCGGTCATCCGGAGGTCGATCGACCCGTGCTCAACATCAAGGCAGGTCTGATCACGAACTTGATGTCGATGCGGTAAGTTCGGCGTACCAGCAGCGCAAAGTATCAGCTGCCGAATTACGTCTTTCAGACAGCGCCGGGCGGGAGCAATATGGCAGCCAAGCCAATTCAACCTCCGGATCGCTGCGATGTTGGAAATCCCGGAAGATCGATGCGAGCGCCACCGCCTCTTCAAGGCCATCGACGACGCGTTCAAGGCGGGCGACTTCGAGGCCCTCGGTGTGGCTCTCGGCGGCTCACCCGGCTGGTTCGACGAGCAGATGCCCTTTGAACTCGGCCTTGGGCATCCACTGGAGTATGCGATCTATTGGAGCCCCGCCGCTTTCATCTCGATCTTACTGGATGCGGGCTCGGACCCGAACTATCACCACCACGGCGGTTATCCGGCAATCATTGCGGCACTCTCCGCCGACCGGGCTGACAGACTGGAAATAGTCCGAACCCTGATCGATGGGGGCGCAGACCTGAACATGCGGGGCGTAAACGACTGGACGCCGCTTCACTATGCGGTCGCCATCCGTAGCGTCGATGCCATCCGCCTGCTGTTGGCGGCGGGCGCCGACCCATCGCTCGAAACCCGCATCGACGACTATACGACAGCCCTCGAGGACGCCGACAATGCCGGCTTTGAAGCCGGCGCTTCGTTGCTGCGCGATGCAATGACCAGGCGCGGCCCCAATGGACGGTGAGTTGGGCGACGATGCCGGTGAACCATGTAGCCGAAGATTTGACCAAGGCTGGCCTCAGGTCTTCGTCAGCCCTGCCTTGAAGCGTTTGCCGTTGGCGACGTAGTGCGCGGCCGAAGCGCGCAGGCTTGCGACCGCGGCATCGTCCAGTGTTCGCACCAAACGGGCGGGCGAGCCGATGATCAGCGAATTGTCGGGGAATTGCTTGCCTTCGGTGACCAGGGCGCCGGCGCCGACCAGCGAATTCCTGCCGATCTTCGCGCCGTTCAGCACGATGGCGCCCATGCCGATCAGGCTGTTGTCGCCGATCGTGCAGCCATGCAGCAAGGCGCGATGGCCGATCGTGCAGCCTTGCCCGATGGTCAGGGGAAAACCGACATCGGTATGCATGACCGTGTGTTCCTGCACATTGGTATCGGCGCCGATGATGATCGGCTCGTCGTCGCCGCGGATGACGACGCCGAACCAGAAGCCCGCGTTGCGGCCGATCTGTATGTCGCCGATCAGGGTAGCGTCGGGCGCGATCCAGTTGCTGTCGGCGTCCTCGAAACCGGGGGCTTTTCCATCGATCGCATAGAGCGGCATTTTCTCCTCCGAATCGTCTCAGGCTGAAAGATCGGTCGACCCTAGGAGAGTGCCTGCCTGGGATGCAATGTCGATCAGCACGACGCCCAACGCCAAAGATCGTCGCGGTGCAACCGCAAGAGATCAGCGCCGTCAGGCAACACTAAAAGCAACGAGTGTGCGTCCAACCGGACCCATCTTCACCTTCCATTTACCATGAAATCGCACAGTCGTGTTTCGACAGGCGTGCCGCAAGAGCCGTGCCACGCACATGGGTCGCTCAAGGACAGCCCAAGGGAACAGACATATTGGGACAGGCCGCCGATAATCGGGGATCGCGATGAAGCAGGCAGCCGCCGCCAACGGGCCGCAACTCACCATCGTCGATTCCAAGCTGATGAAGCGGGTGTTCTACGTGTTCGCTGCGCTGGCAGTGCTTTCGATGACGATCAGCCTTGGCGGCAAATGGTTGGGCCGCTCGATCGCCATGGCCGGATATACCGACGACACGACCGTCCACGAGGTGGTGATCGGCAACAACGTCATCGCCGTGCCGGCCAATGTCATCCGCTTCGACCAGGCGCGGCGCGACGGCATCGCCTCGCGCCTCGACCTCTATCTGCATTATCCCGAAATGGACGGCTACAGCGAGGCGGGCCGCGACGATTTCAACCACACTGGACCCAGCAGGAGCATCATTTTTCTGTCGTTCGAACGACAGGTCATGTCGCGTGACATGAGCGGCCGCTTCGCGCCGATCTACAGCGCCCTTATCGTCGAGCCTGGCACGCCCGGTCCGGGCGGCACGACGCTTTACGGCTTCAGTGAAAAATCAGGCTATTTCAATGAAGTGCTGGCGGTCGGCAATCGCCGGGGCAAGGACCCGTTCGTGGCCCGCTGCCTGAGCGGCGCAAGTGCTGCGCAATCGCTGGCGCCCTGCGAACGCGACATTCTGGTCGGCGACAATCTCAGCCTCACCTACCGCTTTCCCATGGAATTTCTGAGCGATTGGCAGGCGCTCGACGCAGCCATCGCCGCCAAGGCTGCGCGTATGCTGAAGGCCGGGCATTAGGATGATGAAGCGAACCGTGCGAGAATCTGCTCAGTGACTTTTGATCGCGCAGCGCAGAAATTTGCGCGACGTCGGCGGGACAGCACCCCCCTCTGCCCTACCGGGCATCTCCCCCTCAAGGGGGAGATTGGCTATTCGTTCTTCTTTCGCCAATCGCCGACGTTGAAGAAGAGGGTGCGGCGAGCAAGCTGGCTCAAGGTCGGCCGGCACCGATCGCCTCCCGGCTCAGGCGAGGTCGATGTCGAGGATCGCCATCGAGAAATTATAGTCGCCGTCGTCCTCGTCCTTGAAGACGATGCCGAGGAATTCGTCGCCGACATAGACCTCGGCCGAATCATCCTTGCGCGGCCGCGCCTTCACTTCAAGCTTGGGGTTCTGGAAGACGCGCTTGAAATAGGCGTCCAGCTTTCTGATTTCGTCCGGCTTCAAAAGTCTTCTCCGATCGTCGGTCTTGCTCATTTGAGCGCGCTTCTGGCACGTCGACAATGGCGATGTAAAGACAAGCCGGCGAGAGAACCGGGGCAATCGCTAGAGGTTTGCGCTGCCCCTCATTGCCCTGCCGGGCATTTCTGCCCGTATAGTGACGGGGAGAAAGACGCCTTTGCAAGGGGCCCTGCCCGAGCGTTCAGATGTCGAAGCTGACGACGTGGTCCATCGACTGCGACGGCAAAAGCTGGTCCATCTGCCGCGAGGGCCGGTCGCAGCCGGTCTCGCCGACGACGCGGGCCGGCACGCCGGCAACCGTCTTGTTGTGCGGCACCGGCGACAGCACCACCGAGCCTGCCGCGATCTTGGAGCAATGGCCGACTTCGATGTTGCCGAGGATCTTGGCGCCGGCGCCGATCAGCACGCCGTAGCGGATTTTTGGATGGCGGTCGCCGCCGGCTTTGCCGGTGCCGCCCAGCGTCACGCCGTGCAGGATCGACACGTCGTCCTCGATCACCGCCGTCTGGCCGACGACGAGGCCGGTGGCGTGGTCGAGGAAGATGCCCTTGCCGATGCGGGCGGCCGGGTTGATGTCAGTCTGGAACACCGAGGACGACCGGCTCTGCAGGTAGAGCGCGAAATCCTGGCGGCCCTGGTTCCACAGCCAATGCGCCAGCCGGTGCGTCTGGATGGCATGAAAACCCTTGAAATAGAGCACCGGCATGATGAAGCGGTCGCAGGCCGGATCGCGGTCGTAATAGGCCTGGATGTCGACACGCACCGTCGACGACCAGTCGTTGTCGTCGGCTGCCATCGCCTTGAATGTCTGGCGGATGAGATCGGAACCGATATCCTGATGGGCGAGCCGCTCGGCCAGCCGATGGATGACCGCTTCCTCCAGGCTTTCCTGGTTGAGGATGGTCGAATAGAGGAACGCCGCCAGCAACGGATCGCGGTTGACCGCCTCCATTGCTTCGTCGCGGATCGAGCGCCAGATCGGGTCGATCGGCTTCACCATGGTCGGGCGGGCAATCGTAACGCTGTTCATCAATGGTCTCCGGCCTAATGTCTCCGGCTTGGCACCAAAACCGCTGCGCTCTTTTGCGCGACATGCTCTATAAGCCAGATCATAGCACGGTTGAACTCAATTTTCTTTAGTGCATCGTCAAATGGATTTGGTTCACGGAAATTCAAGCGGCCATGGAAAACCAAGCCTTGATCGACGAGCCGCTGAAGCGCGAGCTTTCCGCGCTCTACCAGGCCGAAGGACGCCACTATCACAGCCTTTCCCATATCGAGGCGATGCTGGCGCTGGCCGGCCACTATCGGGCATCGTTGCACGACCCCGAGGCGGCCGAGGCGGCGATCTGGTTCCACGACGCCGTCTATGACAGCCGGGCCAAGGACAACGAGGCGAGGAGTGCCGCCCTTGCCGAGAAAAAGCTCGCCGGCCGCACCGATGCGCAGCGCCTTGGCCGCATCACCGCGATGATATCGGCCACCGCCACGCATGAGTTGCCGCAGTTTGCCGACGAGAATGCCGCCCGCGATGCAGCGCTGTTCCTCGACATGGACCTTGCGATCCTGGGGGCGCCGCCTGATGCGTTCGACGCCTATGAACAGGCGGTTCGCCGCGAATATGGTTGGGTGGAAGAGCCGATGTGGCGTGCCGGCCGCAGTGCTGTCCTGAAGGGCTTCCTCGCCCGCCCGCACATCTTCCACACCGAGGAGTTCCGGCAGCGGTTCGAGGCTCAGGCTCGGCAAAACATGGCGCGTTCGCTCGAAGCGCTCGGGGCGTGAGCTGGCTTCTGCACCTTTGATGCCGTCGCGAAGGATCGCTACCGATCGGCTTTTACCTGAGCCGCTGCATTCTTCAGGATTGAGTGACCCCAACCCAAGCACAGATGTATTCACAGCGGATTTTCGGCATAGAACTCCAGCACCCGCTGCTTGAAGGACTTGTCGCCGACGGCCAGCATGTGGTCGCGGCCCTCGATGTGGAACGCCCTGGCGTTCGGCATCAAGGCGGCCAGTTCGTCGGGCGAACCGCCGATATCGTCCTTGGTGCCGACGGCAATCAACGTCGGCTGGGCAATGCGCGCAATGTCGGCCTCGGCCAGCAATTCCCGCGAGGTGGCAATGCAGGCGGCCAGCGCCCGGCGGTCGCTGCGGGTCTGGTCGGCGAAGGCGCGAAACGAGCGGCCGCGCGGATTGCTGGTGCTATCAGGGTCGTCGGCCAGAAGGGCGGCGGCGATCGGATCCCAGTCGCCGACGCCGTCGACCATGCCGACGCCGAGACCGCCGAAGACCAGCGTCGCCACCTTGTCCGGATCGGAAAGCGCCAGGAAAGCGGAAATCCGCGCGCCCATCGAATAGCCCATGACATGGGCGCGTTCGATGCCGAGATGGTTCAGCAACGCTGCCCCGTCGGAGGCCATTCTTGCCGGCGTATAATCGGCCTCCTGATAGCTCTTTGACGAGGCGCCGTGGCCGCGATCGTCGAAGGCGATGGCGCGGTAGCCGGCATCGTTCAGCGCCTTGAACCAGCCGGGCGACACCCAGTTGACGTAATGGGTCGAAGCAAAGCCATGGATCATGAGCACCGGATCGCCCTGCCCCGATGCCGGCTGGCGGTCGAGGAAGGCAAGGTCAAAACCGTCATGGGAGAAAAACTGCATCTGCATGGATCCTGCGCGTTCAGTTGTGCGCAGTGCCGATTGCCGGGTGACGCAACAGGTCGCGGTCCTCGATGCCGCTCCTGGCGGCGGTGCCCGCCTTGAGCTCGAGCACGAAGCGAACCGGCTCGCCGGGCGAGATCATCGCCTCGGATTGCGGCTCGCCTTGCTTGATCGCCCGGATCCTGCCGTCCTGACCGACAAAGATCAGGTCGAGCGGCATCGGCGTGTTCTTCATCCAGAAGCTGACATCCCGAGGCTCCTCGAACACGAACAGCATGCCATGATCGTCGGCCATCTCCTGGCGAAACATCAGGCCAGCCTCGCGCTCGGCCGAGGTGTCGGCGATTTCGACGGAGAAAGAGCGTTCGCCGCCTTTCGTCACCGCGACCAGCGGCTGCGGGTCGACGGCAAGGATCATCGCCCGGCTGTCTGCCGAAGCCGGTCGCTGCGAATGGAAGAAAGCGCCTGCGGCAATGACAAAGGCGATCGCGGCGCAGACTACGCCCGTTGTCAGCCAGTTCCTGTAACTCATTCAGACTCCTCGGCCATCGTCCTAGGTATGTTGAAATTCAGGTGAGGTCGGCCTGCAAACGGCGGTTTCCTGTGCTTCCGGTGCTCACGTACCCAAAAGTACGCTCCGCTCCGGTTCTCGGAACCCACCATTTTCGGCACGGCCTGACCTGAATCTCAAACTACCTGGACCATGATCCCGAACCTACGGTTCGAAAAAGATCACGGTCAAGCGGAAAGCACCAGGTCGCATCTCGATTGGATCGGGGTGGGACTTTAGTGCGAGACGGGCAAGGTACCCATATCCGGGTGAATTTCGGCAGCCATAAGGCCTTTGTCGCCGCGCCCGAAGCGGACCAGCACGACCTGCCCCGGCCTGAGTTCGGTAATACCGTAACGGCGCAGCGTCTCCATGTGGACGAAAATGTCCTCGGTGCCCTCGCCCCGGGTCAGGAAACCGAACCCCTTGGTGCGGTTGAACCATTTCACCAGCGCCCGTTCGAGGCCGCTTTCCGGCGTCACCGAGACGTGGGTGCGCTGCTCCTGCATCTCCGCCGGATGGGTCGCCGTGGTGAGATCCATGGAGAGCACGCGGAACGCCTGCAACCCGCGCTCACCTTGCTTGACCAGGCAGACGACGCGCGCACCTTCCAAGGCGGTCTGGAAACCGTCTTTTCGAAGACAGGTCACATGGAGGAGAATATCGCCGGAAGAGCCGTCATCGGGAAGAATGAAACCGTAACCCTTGGCCACGTCGAACCATTTGATAGCGCCCGCAATCTCGACAAGACCGGCCGTGTCGCCGCTCTCGTCTCTCCGCAAGGCGTCGTGACCGGTTCCGTCCCGCCCCATGAAAGAGGCTTTTTCCCCCATAACAACGCCCCCCTTTTCCAAGAATACCGCAACTGATTCTTGACGTTAGATTAACACTTCCGTTTCAGGTGTGTGCAAGACCTGAGCTGCGTTTTTTCACGGTTCATTGCGGGAATACCGGATTTGTTGTTTGCCGGCAGGAGCGGCTATCGGGAATTGCCCTTTGGCCGGGTGGCCCCTATGTTCGCCGCAAAGCAACATTTCGAGGAAAACCACATGCGCTACCTCCACACCATGGTCCGTGTCGCCGACATCGATGCCTCGCTCGATTTCTACTGCAACAAGCTTGGCCTCAAGGAAGTGCGCCGCCACGAAAACGAACAGGGGCGCTACACGCTGATCTTCCTCGCAGCGGACGAAGACGAGCAAAGCGGCATCACCGACAAGGCGCCGCTGATCGAGCTCACCTACAATTGGGATCCGGAAGACTACAAGGGCGGCCGCAATTTCGGCCACCTCGCCTACGAGGTCGACAACATCTACGCCACCTGCCAGCATCTGATGGACAAGGGCGTCACCATCAACCGGCCGCCGCGCGACGGCAACATGGCCTTCGTCAAATCGCCGGATGGCATCTCGATCGAGCTTTTGCAGAAAGGCCCGGCCAAGGCCAAGGCCGAGCCCTGGGCGTCGATGCCCAATACCGGAAGCTGGTAACCTATCACAAGGATCGAGAACGGGCACGACCAAGCCGAACGATTTATGGCGTTTCTCGGAATCGCGCCTATCTGTTCGGCCATCGCGCCTGCTTCGAAATTGGCGCATCCAAAGATGCGCGCTTGCCCAAGGAGAAATCCATTCATGCCGACCAGCCATGCCGATGTCGTCACTGAACATGCGAGCCGCTATCTGCAGCAGCTCTGCAAGCACTGGGCGCACAAGTTTCCCGTCGCGTTCGATCCGAACCACGGCACGATCGACCTCTCACTGGGCCGCACGGTTCTCGATGCCGACCCGGCAGCGCTGCATATCGCGGTAACCGTCGACGAAGCCGGCTCGCTGGAGCGGCTGGAAACGGTCGTTGCCGACCACATCAAACGCTTCGCTTTCCGCGAAGAGCTGACCTTCGATTGGAAAAACGCTTCGGCAGCGTAGGCGACTACGCTCCGCCATTCCGGCCGGCCATTTCCAGCAGCATCAGCACCGTGCGCCAGTTGCGCGCGGTGCAGGGCACTTTCAGCGTGCGCGGGATGAGGTTGGCAAATACCGATTTGCCGATGCCTTCCGGTGCATGCAGGTAAAGCACGTCGCCCCTGATCTCGAACCGTTCGGGACCGGTGCATTTTTCGGCCAGCCGCGCGACCTCGTCGGCTGTCGGCGGGCGTTCCAACACACAGGCGTGAAGCTTCGTCGGCTCGCCGGCGACTTCCGGATAGGGATTTTCCGCCACCAGCCGCTCGAACCAGCCGAGATCGCGCACCATGATGCGCGAGTGAAATCCCCAGTTCTTCTCGAAGGCCGCTTCCAGCTGTTTGGCCAATGTGGCCGCGTCGCCCTTTGCCGAACGGAACACGATGTTGCCGCTCTGCACATAGCTGGTGACGTCGCCAAAACCGAGTTCCTCGAAGAACGACCGCAAGTCCGCCATCTTGACGATGCGGTTGCCGCCGACATTGATGCCGGAAAACAACGCAACGAAAATCTTCGCCCGGGCACTCATATGATGAACCCGGCCAGCGTCTCATTGTCTGTGATGTCCTGATACTGGACGCCCTCGGCATCGAAATTGGCGTTGAGCAGCTCGAAATTGCGGCGGTCCTTGGTTTCGATGCCGATCAGCACCGAACCGAAATTGCGCGCCGATTTCTTCAGATATTCGAAGCGGGCGATATCGTCGTCGGGACCTAGCAATTCGAGGAAGTCGCGCAGCGCGCCCGGCCGCTGCGGAAACCGGATGATGAAATACTTCTTTAGCCCCTCGAAACGCAGCGCCCTTTCCTTCACGTCCGGTAGCCGCTCGAAGTCGAAATTGCCGCCCGAAACCACCGCGACGATGGTCTTGCCCCTGATTTCCTTCTTCGAAAAATCCTTCAGCGCGTCGATCGCCAATGCGCCGGCCGGCTCCAGCACCACGCCTTCGACGTTCAGCATCTCGATCATCGTCGCGCAAAGCCGGTTTTCCGGGATCAGCCGCACCGCCTCGGTGGCAAACGCCTTGAGATGCCGCAACGGCTCGCGGCCGATCTCGGCCACCGCGGCGCCATCGACGAAATTGTCGACCCTGGCGAGCCTGATACGCTTGCCGGTGGCGAGGCTCTCGCTCAGGCTTGGCGCGCCGGCCGGCTCGCAGAAGACGAAGCGCGTGTCGCGGCGCTGGTCGGCGAAATAATGCGTCACACCCGCAGCCAGACCGCCACCGCCGACCGGCAGCATGATGATGTCGGGCATGCGCGCGCCTGGCATCTGGCCTGATATCTCGTAGGCGACCGTCGCCTGCCCCTCGATGATGTCCTTGTGGTCGAACGGCGGCACCATGCGCGCGCCGGCGCTTTCCGTGAATTCGGAGGCGGCGCGGTAGCAGTCGTCGAAAAAGTCGCCGACCAGCCTGATCTCGACGAATTCGCCACCGAACAGCCGCGTCTTGTCGATCTTCTGCTGCGGCGTCGTCACCGGCATGAACACCACGCCTCGCTTGCCGAAATGACGGCAGACGAAGGCAAAGCCCTGGGCATGGTTGCCGGCCGAAGCGCAGACGAACAGCTCGGCATCGTTGCCGGCGGCGAGCGCCTTGCGGAAGAAATTGAAGGCGCCCCTGATCTTGTAGGAGCGCACCGGTGACAGGTCCTCGCGCTTCAGCAGCACGCGCGCCCCGGTCTTCTTCGACAGATAATCGTTTTCCTGCAGCGGTGTTTCCGGGAAGATCTGGCGGATCGCGGCAGCGGCGACCGCGACGCGGGAAGAGAAACTGGTCATCGAAAAAATTACCCCGGATCGTCTGTGGTGTTCGCGAACCTAGCACACGCCGTACGTGTTTGATCAGGGCAATCGTTCTGGCTTTCGCGCAACAGTGCGATGACTGTCGCAAGCCGCTGAGCGCATTTCGGCAGGAAACGACTTACTTCTGCCGCACTTCGGCTGTCCGGGAGGGGTCGCGGAGGTTGGATCAAGCCTTTCGGCCGGAGTGGAATTCTAGAGTTGAAGAAGATTTGTATCCTTGTCCTTGCCTTGCTCGTTGCCGGCTGTGGCGGCCGGCAGACCGAGGAACTGCTCGGCAGCGCCATGGTGTCGGCGCCGGTGACCGATATCGCCGGCAACCACAGCATCTTCATCGCCACGACGCGCAAGCGCTCCGACGATCCCAGCAAGGTTTTCGACCGCGAGCGCTCGGCCACGCTGAACTATGCCCGCGTCAACGTCACCGTGCCGGGGACCCACGAAGCCGGTCAGATCGAGCGGCGCTCGCGCGGCAAGTCGAACGACCCGGCCAAATACTTCATGGCCTCCGACGTCGTCGGCTACGACACCGCGCCGAAATTCTCCAGCGCGCTCAGCTCCGATATCGCCGCGCGCGGCGGCCGCGTCATGCTTTTCGTCCATGGCTACAACACCGGCTTCGACGCCGCCGTCTACCGTGTCACCCAGATCGCCCATGATTCCGGCTACCCGGGCACGCCGGTGCTGTTTTCCTGGGCATCGGGCGCCAAGACCCGGGACTATGTCTATGACAGGGAAAGCGCCAGTGCGGCCCGCGACCAACTGGAAGTGACGCTGAGAATGCTTTCGCAGACCGGCGCGCGGCGCATCGACATCGTCGCCCATTCGCTGGGGACCTGGGTTACCATGGAGGCGCTGCGCCAGCTCGCCATCAACGGCGACCGCGATCTCAGCGGCAAGCTCGGCGACGTCGTGCTGGCCTCGCCCGACATCGATGTCGACGTGTTCAAGAGCCAGATGCGCCGCTACGGCAAGCCGAACAAGCCATTCATCCTTCTACTGTCCGACGACGACCGGGCGCTGCGGCTCTCCGGCCTGATCGCCGGCTCGCGGCCGCGCGTCGGCGACTACAAGGACGCGGCCGACCTCGCCGACTATGGCGTGAGCGTCGTCGATCTCTCCAGCGTCAAGGGATCGGATCGCTTCAACCACACCAAATTTGCCGACAACCCCGAGCTGGTGAAGATGATCGGCCAGCGGCTGCGCGAGGATGACGGATTTGCCAGCGACCGCGAGGTGACCGACCGCATCAGCCTGCTCGGGCAGTGAGGTGCGTTCGAAGACTTTTCTCGTCGTAGCGTTTGCGCTCGCGGTGACCGGCTGCGCCGGCCGCAAGACCCACGACCTTCTCAACACGACGACCGTGACGGTGCCTGCCTCCGACATCGCCGCCACGCATGAGATCTTCGTCGCCACCACCCGAAAAAAGGCGACGAAGGACCCGCGGCAGGTGTTCGACGGTGACCGTTCACCGACCACCAGTTTTGCCAGTGTCGAAGTCACCGTCCCGAAAACCCATCAGGTCGGCGCCATCGAGCGGGTCAGGGGCTCCGCCAACAGCAACCCGGCGAAGGACTTCACGGCAACTGAGGTCGAATTCTACGAAGGCGCCCAGCAATTCGCCAAGGCGGTCGGCGCCAACATCGCCATGCGCGGCGACCGCGCCCTGGTTTTCGTGCACGGCTTCAACAACGATTTCGACGACGGCATCTACCGGCTGACGCAGATCGCACACGACACAAAATATTCCGGCACGCCGGTGCTGTTCTCATGGGCGTCGAGCGGCAAGACCACGGGCTATATCTACGACAAGGAAAGCGCCAACGCGGCGCGCGACGATCTCGAAGAGACGTTGCGGATGCTGGCCAAGTCCAAGGCCAAGAGCATCGACATCATCGCCCATTCGATGGGCACCTGGGTGACGATGGAGGCGCTGCGCCAGCTTGCCATCACCGGCGACCGTGATCTCGGCGACAAGCTCGGCTATGTCATCCTGGCCTCGCCCGACATCGATGTCGATGTATTCAAGAAGCAGATGATCCGTTACGGCAAGCCCGACAAGCCTTTCGCCATCCTGCTTTCGGGCGACGATCGCGCCCTGAGGCTGTCCTCCCTGATCTCCGGCGACAAGCCGCGCGTCGGCGACTATGGCGACGCGGCCGACCTCGCCAGCTATGGCGTGTCGGTGGTCGACTTGAGCAAGACCAAAGGCGGCGACCGCCTGAACCACGCCAAATTCGCCGACAACCCATTCCTGGTGCAGCTACTCGGCGACCGGCTGCGCGCGCCGGCCGGCCTGGCATCGGACGAGGTCGATCCGGCGCAGCCGATCAACAATCTCGGCCAGGGCATCGGCAAGGCCGTCGGCTCCGTCGCCGAGATCGTCATCACCACGCCATTCAAGGTGCTGACCATCGCCACCGGCGGATGAGGAGCGGGCACGCCCTTGGTCGTTGTCAGACGAACAGTTCGACTTTCTGGAACGTCGTCACGTCGATCAGGCCGACATCGGAAATCCTCAGTTCCGGGATGACGACCAGCGCCAGCAGCGAGTGCTGCATGTAGGCGTTGTTCAGCGAACAGCCCATCTGGCGCATTGCCTCGGTCAGCTTGTCGGCCTTGGCGGCGACGATTTCGGCGCGCTCGTCCGACATCAGGCCGGCGATCGGCATTTCGACCAGCGCCAGTTCCTTGCCCCTGGAGAACAGCACGACGCCACCGCCGACCTCGCCCAGCCGGTTGACCGCCAATGCCATATCCTGCTTGCTGGTGCCGACGACGATGATGTGGTGCGCATCATGCGCCACGCTGGAGGCCATGGCGCAGTCGCTCATATAGCCGAAGCCGGAGACGAAGGCGTTGGTGATGCCTCCCGTGCCGCGGTGGCGCTCGACCAGCGCGATCTGGCAGACGTCGTTGCGACGGTCCATGGCGACCAGCCCGTCCTCCACCGGAAGATCGGCCTCGAGCGCCCGCGTCGGCGCCTGGTTCTCGATCACGCCGATGACCCGCACCCGAATTTCGTTGGCGCCGACAGGCGCCACGATGTCGAAATCTCCCGGTTTGAGCTTCTTGCCGAGCTTGACGGTGTTCTTTGCCGTCTTCGGATAGTCATATGCCGGAATGTCGATGTCGAGCTTGCCGCCCTTGGCCAGCCTGACGCCGCGGCCATAGACTTCGTCGATGGTCATTGCGGCCAGATCGGAGACGATCAGCAGATCGGCGAGCCGCCCCGGCGCGATCGAACCCAGCTCGCGCTCCAGCCTGAAATGCTGGGCGGTGTTGAGCGTCGCCATCTGGATCGCGGTCACCGGCTTCACCCCTTGGCTGATGGCGTGGCGGACCACCCGGTCCATATGGCCTTCATGGACGAGCGTCCCGGAATGGCTGTCGTCGGTGCACAGGATGAAGTTGCGCGGATCGAGCCCGCTCTCCGTCACCGCCTTGATCTGCGAGGCAACGTCGTACCATGCCGAGCCCAGCCTCAGCATTGCCTTCATGCCCTGGCGGACGCGGGCGATGGCGTCCTCGGCGCGCGTGCCTTCGTGGTCGTCCTCGGGGCCGCCGGCGACGTAGCCGTGGAACGGCAGGCCGAGATCGCGCGAGGCATAATGGCCGCCGACGGTCTTGCCCGCCCTCACCGTCGCGGCGATCTCGCCGGCCATCACCGGATCGTTGGCAGCGACACCGGGAAAGTTCATCACCTCGCCAAGTCCGACGATGTTTTCCCAGCCCATCGCCTCGGTCACATCGGCAACCGTCAGCTCGGCGCCGGCATGCTCCAGCCCAGGTGCCGAAGGCACGCAGGACGGCATCTGCACAAGCACGTTGATCGGCATGGCGACGGCCTCGTCATGCATCAGCCGCACACCCGGCAGGCCGAGCACATTGGCGATCTCGTGCGGGTCGATGAACATCGAGGTGGTGCCATGCGGGATGACCGCGCGGCAAAACTCCGTCACCGTCACCATGCCACTCTCGACATGCATGTGAGCGTCGCAAAGGCCCGGCACCAGATAGCGCCCGCCGGCGTCGACCACCTTGGTGCCCTGGCCGATGGCATGGCCGGCATTCGGCCCGCAATAGGCGAAACGGCCGCCGGCAATGGCAATGTCGGTGCCGGCGATGATCTCGCCGGAATGAACGTTGACCCAGCGCCCGTTGCGGATGACGAGATCGGCGGGCCTCCTGCCCATGGCGACGTCGACCAGATGCGTCGCCGCCTCGGCCCAGGGTTTTGGTTTCGTCGCACGCGCGGTCTTCGCCATGAGGAGACTCCTGTTTTCCCGACTGTGCCAAGCCGCGCGGATTTTGACCAGCGGGGAACTTGTGGGTCGTGTGCGGCTACGCGGTCTTCACCTGTCGTGCCGGAGGCGCCGTCGGCGGCGCTGCGAGGCGCCATCCACGACAAAATGCCTCAACCGGAAGACGAGTCCGGTTGCGGCAAATCAGCTTGTTCGGGAGTTTCGATCAGGAAATCGGGCGCTCAAGTATCGCCCCGATGTTCCCTGTCGCGGCAGTTGAGAAGGTCGACCAGATCATCGGCCTCTTCGAGAGGCATATCGATCAAGGGGACGCCGACCTCGACAACTGGCATCCCCGTGAACACATCGATGATGTCCCACGTGCCTTCAGGTGTCTTCTCAATGTCGTAGCGTTGAGTCATGGAGTGGAGGAGGAGATTAGCGGGTGCAGAAGAAGATTGGCGCGTTTACTCGGCTATCGCTCGTTTGGGCTCCGCCGAAACGATTCCCGCCCAGCCTGATCAATCGCCTCAAGCAATGGGACAAAGGTGCTGGGCAGTCGTGGGTCTACGGCAAGCTTCAGCACGCCGTGCAGGTGCCGGCGATAGTCTTCGGAACGCAGCAATTGCCGTACCGCGTTGGCAACGGACTTCCCTTGTCCTGTGTCAAACTCTGCCATGTCAGGGGTTCCAGTAGCTTTAGCCCGAAACTCAACCGTTGCGAAATGGTTCCGGGATGATTTTGATCAAGTTTGAATCAGTGGATGGCCCGTCGCTGCTGAACGGCCTGCAGCCGCCAATTCTCCGTCGTCTGCGATTGGCCGAAAGCCACCGCGCCTTCGTCATCCCAGGGCAAGCAAGGAGCAAAGCGACGCGGCGCAGACCCTGGGATCATTCCGTGACATCCGCCGAAGAATGCAACGGCTCAGAATAAACGCGCTCCGTAGCGATCCTTCGCGCCCCCCTCTGTCCTGCCGGACATCTCCCCCACGAGGGGGGAGATCGGCCTTCATCACTGATTTCGCCAACACCAACCTGGCAAAAAAGGACGCTGTCCGTGAAGCTGCCGATCTCCCCCCCAAGTGGGGGAGATGTCCGGCAGGACAGAGGGGGGCGCCTCGCTCCGCCATCAAAAGGTTCTGCACCGCAGCAGCGCACC
>NZ_JBVVPZ010000026.1:66839-90218 GCF_055811415.1 Mesorhizobium sp. WSM4846 | reverse complement strand
CGCGCTGATCAGTCCGGCCCTTGCCGGAGAGCACGGCGACCAATGCCGTTACCTACACCACGCCATGGGGCACGATCCAATCAATCTCCAAGGTTCGACGCGAATCGAAGTCCGGACGGTCATTTTGCGCGCGCCCTGGAGCTTATCTCTCGACTTGGTCTGGTAAGCGCATGGCATGAATTCCACGACAAAAGGTTCGGCGAGGAAAAATCACCGACCTGCTTCCATCGATGGAAGCAGGATCAGGCCTTCCATATCGACTACATATTTGTGCCTCGGAACGTTCCCATTCCTTTGTCGAACTCGGCACCTATGACGAGATCGCCATAACAAAGCTGAGCGACCACGTACCCCTCTCGGCGGACATTCGAATCCCCGTCCGCAATTGGCCTTCGCTTTAGCCAAGGCGGGCGCATCCAATCGCTCGCCGAGCAGCCCTTGCGACTTCGGCAATCATCGTGCTCGCCTCGTCGAGGGCGGGCGCATTCGTTGAGCTGAAGAGTCGGGAAGGCCGCGGGATCGCCCGATGGCCGAATTGCGAGGCAGGCGTCGCAATTCCATGGATCGTTCGGGCACCTTCTGACGTTATGTTGTCGCCGAGGCGGGTGATTTTCATCACGGAAGGAGCGAAGCGATGAAAAAAATGCTTCTCGCAGGAATCGTTGCCTTGTCGACGTCAACATCGCTGGCGCAGACGAGCACTGCCCCCGAGCCCACGGCTCCAGCGGGTGCAACGCCCGCTGCCCAGCAGCCAGGCGGGCCTGCCAATCTCTGCCAGGAGCTCCTCGCCTTCATGAAGGCGCCTGCCGAAGCGGCTAGCCCGACCGCGGCTGCCTCGGCTCAGCAGTCTGGCACATCTTCTACCAGCGCAGCCGCGCCCGCCAAGCCCGAGACCGGAACGGGCTCGGCGCAGAAAATTACCGGGCAGGCTGGGGTTGCCAGCGATGCTCCACAACCGAACAAAGAGAAGGTGGCCAGCGGATCGGCGACGAACGCGCCCCAGAAGGAAAGCAGGGCCGCGCCGGTGCCCCCCTCCGATACGTCGAGCACTCCCAAGGATTCCGTGATCAATGCCGCGAAAGCGGAGGAACTGGCCGCCGCCAATGACATTGCACAATGCCAGAAGACCGCGCGGGAAATGCGAGTGGCCGGCGTCGCCATGCCGCCGCCGTTGCTTGCACTGGCGGCGCTCGACCTGCAGTATCAGCAAAAGTCCGGTGCGGCCCCTCAGGGATCTGGCAATCCACCTGTGACGGGGCAGGATCCGGCGCAGCAGACGCCGCCGCCACAATGAGTGACTGCGGACTTTGAGAAGGTGAAAGGGAGAAGGCGGGATGGGTATGATCTTGACCGGAATTGTCGTTTCGATCGCAATTGCGTTCGGGGCCAGCTATTTTCTTCTGAACGCGCAGCAGCAACAGCCAGCATGGCAGGTTTACAGCAGCGAGAGCACTCGCGTGGGCGATCCGGGACACAATCTGGTCGGTCAAAACTGGACGGGCGACAACTCCACCGCAGTCGCGGGCGGCGAGGAGACACCTTCGTAGCCCGGATATAGACCTGCGCTCGCTGACGTGGATTTCGAGGCACGCTCGCGCAATGAAAGCCTACCACCACGCCTAAAAAATGCCCGGACCAATGGCCCGGGCATTTCGATTCCGCGCAGAAGCTATTATTCGGCCGGTTCGGCCGCCGAGCGCGGCGGTATCGCACCTTTGGCCTCCTGTCTTTCGACCCAAAGACTATGATGCTCCTTCGCCCAGTTGATATCGACCGTGCCCGAGCCCATTGCTTCATAGGCGCCTTCCATGCCGAGCGTGCCGATATAGATGTGAGCGATAATAACAGCGATCAGGATTATGCCGACAGTCGCATGAACATACTGGGCCGTCTGCATGCCGTTTATGTCGGTGAATGCGAACGGGAACAGCATGAATATGCCGGATACCGAAAGCGCAATTCCACCGAGCACGACGGCCCAGAAGATGAGCTTCTGACCGGTGTTGAAACGTCCGGCCGGCGGATGCGTCCTGTTGGTTCTGTCGAAAAAACCGCCGCCGACTCTGAGCCAATGCGCGTCATGGCGATCCGGAAGATTGTCCCAGACCCATGTCACCAGCATGACCAATATGCCGAGCATGAACGCCCAGGAGACGAAGTCGTGGGCGTATTTCGCCCAAATCGACCAGGTTGAAAATGCATCGGCCCCGATCAGCGGCATCAGCAGACGCTTGCCGAAGATAAAGTTCAAGCCGGTGATGGCCAGGATGATGAACGCCGTGGCGGTCATCCAGTGGGTCAGCCGCTCCACAGCACCGAAGCGCAAGATCCTTACGCTCGATTCGGGCGCCAATGTACGGATGCGGCCCCGGTAGAAATAGAACAGCGCCAGCAGCAGCAAAATGCCTGTTATCGCGATACCGCCGATCCACGGCAGCCAGCCCTCGTGGAAGCTGCGGTACTCGCGGCCTTGCGGTTGCTCGAGCAAGCCGGCGGCCGTATTGGGCAGGGTGACGCGACCCTCGATCTTCCGCAGCTCATCAAGAAGCTGCTGTTCGTTCACCGCCTGAGCGGTCGGGTTGCTCCCGGATGGGGCTTGCGCGTACACGGGCCCGGCCACCAGAAGCGTGAGCGTTATGAACGCCGCGATAACCTGCGGAATCAGTCGACCAAGCCTGTTGTCCGGCATTTCTGCATCCTCCGTGATAGCTCCGTTGCGCGCGGGACGAGCCCGACTGCCTCCTACACGTCGATTGTTTCTCGATAGGCCGTCTGCCAGCCCCAGGCTCCCGAACCATAGCCACGCTGCGTCACACGCTCCTTGTAGATCGCCGCGATGATCTCCCCGTCGCCGGCCAGGAGCGACTTGGTCGAACACATTTCGGCGCAAAGCGGCAGCTTGCCTTCAGCCAGCCGGTTGGCGCCGTACTTGGCATATTCGACTTCGGTGGAATCACCTTCCGGGCCGGCGGCGCAGAAGGTGCATTTGTCCATCTTGCCGCGCGAACCGAAATTGCCCACACGCGGATATTGCGGGGCGCCGAACGGGCAGGCGTAGAAGCAATAGCCGCACCCGATGCAGAGGTCCTTGGAGTGGAGCACCACCGCGTCGGCCGTGGTGTAGAAGCAGTCGACCGGACAGACCGCCGCGCAAGGCGCGTCGGTGCAATGCATGCACGCCATCGAGACGGAGCGTTCGCCGGGCTTGCCGTCATTGATGGTGACGACGCGGCGCCGGTTGATGCCCCATGGTACGTCGTGCTCGTTCTTGCAGGCGGTGACGCAGGCATTGCACTCTATGCAACGATCAGCGTCGCAAAGGAATTTCATCCTGGCCATTTCTGTTCCTCCCGTTCACGCCGCAACGATCTGGCAGAGCGTGCACTTCGGCTCCTGCATGCCCGTCACCGGGTCGTAGCCGTAGGTGGTGATGCTGTTGACGCTCTCTCCCAGAACGTATGGATCGGAGCCCTGCGGATAGTTGGCGCGCAGGTCCTTGCCCTGGAACCAGCCGCCGAAGTGGAAGGGCATGAACGCGACGCCGCGGCCGACGCGCTCCGTGACCAGAGCCTTCACCCGCGCCTTCGCGTTGTTCTCCGCACCATTCACCCAAACCCAGGTGCCATCGCCGATGCCGCGTTCGGAAGCATCGGCCGGGTTGATCTCGACGAACATCTCCTGCTGCAGCTCGGCCAGCCATCTGTTCGACCGCGTTTCCTCGCCGCCGCCTTCATACTCGACGAGCCGGCCGCTGGTCAGGATCAGCGGGAACGACTTGGCGATGCCCTTTTCCACCGCCGCCTGCTGCACGCTGAAGCCTATGTTCGGCAACCGGAACTGTGTGGCGTCGGGATAGGTCGGATATTTTGCGACCAGATCCACCCTCGGCGAATAGATCGGCTCGCGATGGGTGGGTACCGGGTCGGGCAGGTTCCACGCTACTGCGCGCGCTTTGCCGTTGCCGTAGGGATGGCAGCCATGGCTGAGCACGACGCGCTGGATCCCGCCTGACAGATCCGTCGACCATGAGACCTTGTTGATGTCGTCGCCGATCTTTTCGATCACGGCGCGTTCTTGCGCCGTCAGATCCTTGTCCCAGCCGAGTTTCTTGAGCACGGCCATGGTGAACTCCGGATAGCCGTCGGTGAGTTCCGAGCCTTGCGTGTAGGAGCCTTCCGCCAATAGGGTCTGGCCGTTTCGTTCGACGCCGAAGCGGGCGCGGAACGGGCTGCCGCCGTCCATGACATGCAGGCCGGTGCTGTAAAGATTGGCCGTACCCGGGTGGCGGATCTCAGGCTTGCCCCAACATGGCCAAGGCAGGCCGTAATAGTCGCCGCCGACCTCGGGATCGTCCTTGGGAGCCCGCATCGTCACCAGGTCGAACTTGTGCTGGTTCTTCATATGCGCCTTGAGCCGCTCCGGCGACTGACCGCAATAGCCCGTCGACCAGCTGCCGCGGTTCATCTCGCGCAGCACGTCCTCCGGCACCGGACGGTCGCCCTCGACGGCTATCTTCTTGAACATCTTGTCGGCAAGCCCGAGCTTCTTCGACAACAGATAGATGACCTGGTAGTCGTCCTTCTGCTCGAAGCTCGGCTTCACGATCTGCTCACCCCACTGGATGGCCCGATTTGAGGCGACGCGCGAGCCTGACGTCTCGAATTGCGTGCAGACCGGCAACAGATAAGTGTTGTCCTTTCGCCCCGCCTCCACCGCCAGCGATGCCCAGGTGGTGGGATGGGGATCGGCGACGACAAGCAGCTCCAGGCCTGTCAGGCCTTTCATCGAATCCGGGATACGGGTGATACTGTTGCTGGCGTGGCCCTGAATGAACATGGCGCGCATGCTGTCGCGCTGCGCTATCTTGTCCTTGGGCAGCGAGACGGAATCGAACCACCTTGTCAGCGGTATGCCCGGCGTTTCCATGGCATCCTTCGAGTCGAACTGGCTCAGCAGGTCCTCGTAGGGGATCTCCCAAACGCGCGACCAGTGCTTCCAGGCGCTTTCCGTCAGCCCGTAATAGAAGGGCAGGGTGACCACATCGAGCCCGATATCCGTCGCGCCCTGGACGTTGTCATGGCCGCGGAAGATGTTCGCGCCCGTCCCCGGCTTGCCGACATTGCCGGTGGCGAGACACAGTATGCAACTTGCGCGTGTATTGGCCGTGCCAACCGTGTGGTGTGTCTGGCCCATGCACCAGATCATCGTCGACGGCTTCTGCGTGGCGAACATCTCAGCGACACGCTTCACCTGATCGCCAGGCACGCCGGTGATCTGTTCAACCTCCTCCGGCGTGTATTTCGCGACTTCCTTGCGGACCTCATCCATCCCGTAGACGCGCTGCGCGATGAATTCCTTGTCCTCCCAGCCGTTCTCGAAGATGTGCCATAGCATGCCCCACAACAGCGCTATGTCAGTGCCGGACCGGAACCGGACGTACTCGGTCGCATGGGCGGCGGTGCGCGTGAAACGGGGATCGATGACGATCAGATTGGCCTGGTTGAGTTCCTTGCCTTCCAGCAGATGCTGCATCGCTATCGGATGCGCCTCAGCCGGGTTGCCGCCCATGATGATCATGGTCTTCGAATTGCGGATATCGTTGAAGGAGTTCGTCATCGCGCCGTAGCCCCAGGTGTTGGCTACGCCGGCGACGGTCGTCGAATGACAGATGCGGGCCTGGTGGTCCTGATTGTTTGTTCCCCACAGCGCCGCGAGCTTGCGGAAGAGATAGGTTCCTTCGTTGGAAAACTTGGCCGACCCCATCCAGTAGACGGATTCCGGGCCGGACTTTTCACGGATCTCGAGCAGTTTGTCGCCAATCCCATTGATTGCGTCGTCCCAGGAGACACGCTCCCACTGCCCTGCGGTGAGCTTCATCGGGTATTTCAGCCGGCGGTCGCTGTGTACGAGCTCGCGTACGCTTGCGCCCTTGGCGCAATGGGAGCCGCGGTTGATCGGGCTGTCCCACGAAGGCTCCTGACCGGTCCAAACTCCGTTCTGGACTTCGGCGGTAACGGTGCAGCCGACCGCGCAATGGGTGCAGACGCTTTTCTTCAGTTCTATAGGCACGCCCGGCTGCGGCGGACTGATGGCCGCCGCCTTCTGAACGGTGCCGAGCTGGAACGACCCGAGTGCAGCCATTCCGCCGGCCGCGAGACCGGAACGGTGAAGGAAGGTTCGCCGGTCGATGGGAGCGGAGGCGACCGTGCCCATCAGTGTGTGCAATCTTGTGCGGCTCGCCTGACCGCTCTTGCGCTTGGTCAGCATGGCGCCCTCATTTCTTCAACGTCTCATAACCGTTTACACGGTAGAATGCCTTGACGTGCTCGGTCTCGCGGTAGCGAGCCCTCGTCTCCTCCTCACCGGGATCGTAAGCTTGCGCTTCTCCTGGGGTGAGCGTCACGGCGGCGGCGGCCACGGCGGTAGTGGATGCGCCGCCGAAGGCGCGAAGGAAACTGCGGCGGTTCATTGCCGTCTGTTGCTTTTCCTGCATCTGCCTTCCTCCCTATGCGTCGACGCGATCAGGTCACGAGCTTGGTCGCGCCTCCATGGCAAAGCCTTCGGCTTCGATGTCGATGAAAATCCGCCCCAACGCGCCGACTGCCCGGTAAAACCTGGCCGAGGCCGCGTTTTCCAGATCGGCCAAGAAACGGCTCGCCCACGGCGCGATGTGACGTTCAAAGAAGTCCCGCTCCTCGCCGGCGGGAACCACGAAATGGGTGGCGGCAAAGCCGCTCATGATCTCGAACAGCGTGCCGAGATGATCTTCCGGGTCAAAATGACCGTCCGCGCGTTCAAGGCCGAGGCGCCTCATGTCCCCGCGCAGGCGGGCAAGCGGCCGTTCGTTGAGAAAGCCGGTCAGGTAGTAGGAGGCGTAGGGAACGAGTTCGCCGCGCCCGACCCCGATGAAGAGCTCGAAATACTCGCGACTGACGGCAACCGGAGAGGCTGAAGTAGCGGCCTGGCCGAGTGCGGCATGAGCCTTGCCGAGCGGGGTCTCGGCGTCGCCTCGCAACCCGGAAAGCCGCGCCATGATGTTTGCATCCGGAGCGGCCAGGAGAAGCGTGGCGAGCAGCGCGTACTCATCCGCGCGTGCGCTGTTCACGTCGTTGACGTCAGCATCTTCTACGCCGGGAACCAGAGCGTCAGCTCCGAACGACGTACCGATTGCCTCCTCCAGGCGCAAGTCTGGGTTCATCTACTGACCTCGACCGTGCCCCTCAACGAGTGGGTAAAGTGAATACTAGTGCCCCGCCCGGCAATTGCAACAGCGACTGTGCCAAAATGGCAACAAATCCAGATCAGCGCGGCATGGCGCCGCCATGGCGTCGCTGGCGATCGATTGGCGATGATTCCGCGGCGCCGGCGCCGGCGCCTTCGTCGCGGTCGATGGCGGTCCCGGCGCCGTCGGCCGAAGGAGATTCGGGGTTTGCCGGTTCGATCGAACTGTCCGGCGTGACAGAATCCGACCCATCGGCTGAGGCGTTCACGCCCTCGTCCGCCAAAACGGCGCTGGTCGCTGGCGCCTTCTCCGGCGCCTGCGAAGCCATGGCGGCGGGTGCCGGATCGGTCGGGTTGCCGCCGTTCGACAGGAAATCCACGACAGCTTCGCTGGATGCTTTCAAGGGGCCGAATCCCGCCATGGATCCAGGGCTGTTGAAGTCCCAGGCATATTCGGAAGGCCCGATATGATCACGAATTGCCGGATCGAGCGACCACATCTTGCGCAATGCGGCGCGCTTCAACATTTTGGGCACGCCTTTGCGCAGGAAGGCTGAGAGATCGCTTTGAGCGGTCAGATCCTCGAGGCGAGGGAGGGGCTCGGCGGGCTCGGCGGCCTCCGGCTCGACAATTGCTGGTGCAAGCTGCTCACCAGTATCGGCTGGCGCCGCAACTTCGTCAGGCGAAAGCTGATCGTTCTGCGGCCCCGCAGTCGAACTGTAACGCGCCGCCTGTTTCAGGCGCGACCAGCGGGCGAAGACATTGTCGCGTCCCGCGCTCATTCGGCATCATCCGTCGTTCCGGAACGAGGACCGCGCCTCGCCAGGGCATCAGGGTCCGCCCGATCGCGCTTGCGCTTGATGAAAGGACGCTCGACGTGATGCGTCTCGACAAAGGCGGCCAGCCATTGCTGAAGCTCGATCGGCATCGGCACGGCCTCGATGATGTCGGGGCCAGCCTCGGTCAGCGACTCGCCCTCGAAAGGGTCGGCGGTCACCAGGTGCAGCACAACTCCGGGTGGAGCATCGCTCGACCGGAGCGCGATCCACAGGCTAGGCCGCCCCGAACGGAGGTTGTCCCGGTACATGCCCGTGTCGCACCCGAAGAGCTCAAGCTTGAAAGTTCCGGCATAGAAGCGCGTCACGCCGTCTAATTCGTGCAGCACCGACCATGGCGCCGCGCTCGGCGCGCCCGCCAGCACGGCCACGGGAACCCAGACATGGTCGATCCACGGGTTGTCCAGAGCCCGTCGCTCGACGATCACCCCGACTTCCGCCGTCTCCCGCACCATGGCACCAATCCTCCTAGTTCACCGTCCCTGGGGCGCGAAACGGCAGGCCTGCGACAAGGTTCTGCGGCTTCATGCGGATCGTTCGGTCAGGGGTCATGGCCATTATGAGCCAGACGGGCCTGGCGCCCACCTGCGGCAGTACTTCGCCTGTGTCGGAGAAGGTGAGCCGGAACAGTGCAATCACGCGCTGTGCAGCCTCCGGGTCAAGTTCATCGCCGGCCCAGAGCGTGTTGCCGATGCGGGTCGCTTCGGCGTCGAGGCCGACGAACCAGGCCCAGTCCTCGTCCTCGATCCGCTCCACCGGCTCGATCTCCACGTCCACCGCAAGTAGATGGCGAACCCAGATCTCCATTGCTGTGGCAAGGCCGCGCCGGGTCGGACTGCGCGCGCTGCCCACCTTGAGCACCATATCGAAAGCGTCGCTCCTGGCGAAGTAACGCTCGGCATTGTTCTCGTCGAGTATCTCCAGTTCGGTGACGGCTGGGCCACCAAGCATGTTCAGGAGTGGCGAGGCATGGCGGTTCTGTTCATGCAGCTCTATGGTTTCGGCATCGGCGAGAAGCACGGCGCCCTCGTTAGACGTCACCCGTTGCGGCCGATAAAACAGCTCCGCGGCTCGCACGACGCAGGCGTCGTGCTGACCATCCAGCGCATTGCGCAGGACGACCTGCGCAAGCTGGTTCATGAACAGCGGCGGGATAGTTTCGGCCGAGCCGCGCGCCAGCGCGAGATATGCGGCCTCGAGTGAGGGAGCGGCCAACACATGGTCGCGAAAGGCGATCATGAACTCCCAGTTCTCGCGCGCATCCGGGTCCTCCAGGGCGGCGATCTCCTGCTTCGCGACCGGCCGGCGCGGATGATGCATCAAAAGCTCGTGATGCAGGCGCAGCTCCGCCGGGCAGGCCGTTTCGGGAGGGAGAAGCTCTGGCCGCGCAAAATATGCCTTCAGAAAGGAGTCGGTCACCAGCAGGCGCCCGGCCTCATCCCTGTCGAGAAGGTGATGACCTGAGGAAACCCAGAAATCCTTCACTTCTGCCTCCCGGCCAATGCTAGGAGATCGAACTTTTCCGTCGACTCCTCCTCGCCGTCGATTTCGACAAAGCGGAATGCCGTTGCCGGCTCCAGCCGGCTCGCCTTGCGATGCAGGGTTCGGAAACACTCGCGGGTGCCGGCCTGTTCGCTGGTGCGGTTGACCGCAATCAGCGTGTTTGGCGGGTGGTCGCACAGCGATTGCGCGAATTCTATCTCCTCTTCGGCGGCGGCGCGCGCCGTTTCGGTGTCCGGCGCACCGCATCGCACCACAAGCTGCTCGGCCAGCCGATCGACGGCCGCCGCGCGATCATGCGCGGACGCGTCGGTGACCACGACGAGGGTGGACCAACCGAAACTGTCAATGCCGAGGAACCCGGCGCGGAACGCCTGCCGTTGCTTGCCGGTAAGCCTGGCCACATCGGCACCGAAGAACAGGAAGGTGCCGGTCACCGCCCACTCGCCTGGTTCTGCAGCGCGCGAATAGACAAACGTGTCCGATGGATCGAGGCGGATCGTTCGCGGCAGCTTCAAAGCCATGGCGTGCCCGTCATCGGATCGAGCCAGGAGGGCCTGGCAAGCGCCTCGGGCAGGCTTTTTCGCTCGCGAAGCCCTTGAGAGGCCGTGTGGGAAATCAGCAGATCGCCGTTGCCGGCAATCTCTGCATGCTCGTCGCCCTTTCGGGGCAGCCGGTCGAGCCAGCGGCTGGCGATCGAACCGAAGCCGCTGTCGCTCCATTCGTGGAATGCGGCCATCAGATGGCGGGAGAAGCTCGCAACGATCTCACCGGCATCGAGCGCAACGAAGCCGAGTTCGTCAAGCGCGCCAAGCAGCGGACGCAGACCGGGCTCGTCGGCGCGGATGACGGCGGTGCGGATCATGCCGGAGAAGACGAGCCAGTCGGGGGTTTCGTTCTCCGGGGCCCCTGCCGGCCAGCCCAGGCGGGCGCCGCCGACGAGAACCCCGTCGACACGAACAGTGTCGGGCCAGTCGAAGGTGATGGGCCGCGACGGCGGAGCATGGACCGCAAGCGCATCGGCAAGTGCGTTCATGCCGGCATAGATCGCGCGACGCGCATCCTCCAGCGGTTCCTCAGGCTCGAGCACCACTGCGAATTCGGCCAGATCGTAGCGGCGCACCCAGGCAAGCGTGCCTGCGCCTTCGTCTGCCGCGATCGCGCAGGCGTGCGCAAAGGCGTCACCGGCCTCTCTCAGCGGCACGAGGCTGTAAGGCGGTGGCAGTTGCAGGTCGCTGACAGAGGGCCGCATAGGCCGATCCATATTTTGATGACGGCGACTGTAATGTCTTTATAATACTTCCAGGCAAGAGGCGCTACCGCGTGGACAAGGAAGATGCCACGGGAGTCGGAATGAGCCTGGACAAACCACGCACGGTCCTGGTCTGCTCGTGCGAGCGGAGCATGCCACGCTTCGGCGCCAGCGTCGCCCGCGGATGCAAGGGCGTACGGGTCGAGGCGGGGGACCAGTTCTGCGGCACGGAACTCGACCGGGTGCGCAGCGCCCTGAGCGGCGGCGAAGCAGTCACCATCAGCTGCACGCAGCAGGCGCCGCTTTTCGGCGACCTCGCCGAGGAACTCGGTTTCGCAGGCGATCTGGTTTTCGCAAACATTCGCGAGACGGGCGGCTGGTCGCAGGATGCTGCTGCTGCCGGCCCGAAAGCGGCGGCTCTGCTCGCCATGGCGGCCGAACCCGCTTCGCCACCCGCGCTGGTTACGCTTTCGAGCAATGGTGTCGTCCTGGTCTATGGCTGCGACGCCACGGCGATCGATGCGGGCCGGCAACTCGCCGAAAAGCTGGACGTCACTGTGTTGCTTAGCCGTCCGCGCGAAATCGCGCCGCACCGGGTCTGGGATTTTCCCGTCTTGCAGGGAACGATCCGGCAAGCGCGCGGCCATCTTGGCGCCTTCGAGCTGACAGTCGACGATTTCGCGGCGCCCAATCCATCTTCGCGCGATCGGCTTGGCTTTGGGATATCGCGGGATGGAGCGGTCTCAAACGCCGACATCATCCTTGATCTCTCCGGCGGGGCTCCGCTTTTCCCTGCTCATGAATTGCGCGACGGCTACGTGAAGGCCGATCCCGGCGATCGCGCCTCCGTCGCCGTTGCGATCGCAACGGCAGCCGATTTGGTTGGCGAGTTCGACAAGCCGCGCTTCATCGATTTCTCCTCCGATCTGTGCGCCCATTCGAGATCGCGCATCACCGGCTGCACACGGTGCCTCGACCTGTGCCCGACTGGGGCGATAACGCCCGCCGGGAACCACGTCGCGATCGATGCGGAAGTATGCGCCGGCTGCGGCAGCTGCGCGGCGGCATGTCCCACGGGCGCTGCCGCCTACGCCGTGCCGGATGCCGAGTCGCTGCTTCGGCGGCTGCGGACGCTTCTTGTCACCTATCGTGAGGCGGGCGGCCTGGATGCGATTGTGCTTTTCCATGATCTAGGCCATGGCGAGCCGCTGATCGACGCACTTGCCCGCTTCGGCGCGGGTCTGCCCGCAAATGTCCTGCCGGTCGCGGTGAACGAGATAACCCAGTTAGGGATCGAGGCGTGGACCGCGCCGGTCGCCTGGGGCGCTTGCGCCGTAAGGGCGCTGTCGTCGGCCAAGCCAAGGCATGAGCTTACCGGAATTGCCGCAAACATCGCAATCGCCAATCTTTTGAGCCGGTCTCTCGGTTATGGCGCGGAGGTCTGCGGATTGATCGAAGTGGACGATCCCGACATACTCGCCTCGGCGCTCGACCTGATTACTCCAGATGTTGCGTCGCGGCGCCCGGCGGCATTCCTGCCGCTCGGCAAGAAGCGCAGCCTGCTGACGAGCACCATGCTCGAGCTCCATCGAGCCGCGCCGACGCCGGTCGACCGGGTGGCGTTGCCTGCTGCAGCTCCGTTCGGCGGCCTGGACGTCAATGTCGACGGCTGCACGCTCTGCCTCTCTTGTGTCTCGGCCTGTCCAACCGGGGCGCTTTCCGACAGCGAACAGCAGCCGGCCCTGTATTTTTCCGAGAGCGCCTGCGTGCAGTGCGGCCTTTGCGCCGCGACCTGCCCGGAGAAGGTCATCACCTTGACGCCGCAGGTGGATTTCCAGGCATGGGGTGCTCGCAGCCGGGTCGTGAAGCAAGAGGAGCCGTACAACTGCATCCGCTGCGCAAAGCCGTTCGGCACAAGGAGCACCGTCGAGCGGATCGTCGCCAAGCTCGAAGGCAAACACTGGATGTTTGCAGGCGAGAACGCACGGCGGCTCGACCTTGTACGGATGTGCGACAATTGCCGCGTCGATGCGGCGATGAATGAGGGCTTCGATCCTTATGCAGGCCCTGGTCGCTCGCCGCCGCGAACCACTGAAGACTATCTGCGGGAGCGCAAGGCCTCGAGCGACAAGGCGGTCTGAGCCCTCGGTCTGAGCCCTCGCTTTGGACTGCCCCTCGACATAGGTCGGGTGCACCGCCTTGCCGGCGTCAAGCGGAGAGCCGGCTTCGAGGGTTGCAATCAACACGCAAATAAACGGTTTTAGCAATCAAATCTTAGGCATAGCGTGACATGCTTGCCGCTCGGCTGACCACCGGGTGGCTCGAATGGATGTATGGGAAAGGGGGCCTCAGGGCCCGTCGATTGGTAGATCGAACGCACCTCGACATGCAGGACGATCCTGCCGTCACGGCGGAAGTTGAGCGACTTCTGGCGCAGCGCACGCGCGACATCCGGCTCAAAGGCGAGATCAAGCGCCTGTTTCAGGCACGTGTCTGGTCGCAAACGGCCAAGATCATCCGCGCCTGGATGACATGGGTGGCGTTCCTGGATGTCCTGACGCTGGCGCTCAACCTGGTGATGCTTCCAAGGTCGATCGCGCTATCCATGCTCTTGCCTGGCGCCATCATCCCTCCCGTCGCTGCAGCCGTGGTCCTTGTCTGGCGAAAACGGCGCCCGTCCTGGGTCCAGGGGGTTTCCCTGATCACAGGCATGTTCCTCATCCTGTTGTCGATCGTATTGGTCGGCGCAAGCGTCGGCGGCGAGTTCTACGAACGGCACTTGAACATCATGCTGTTCGTAGCGATTACCGCCATCATCATCTTCGGCGTCCCTCAGGCATGGACCGTGACGGTCGCGGTTTTGGCTCTCGGTCTCTATCTCGTCTTCCAGGTGCAGAACCCGGGCCTTGAGATTGGCAATGCGGTGGCTGCCACGTTGTTTTTTGCCAGCGGCATTCTCGCTACGGTCGCCGCGCGGCGTACGATGACAATTCTGGCTCAGAAGACTTTTCTGTTCGAGCTTCGAGACCGACACAGGGTTGCCGAACTGGCAGAAGCGAACGATCGGCTGGAGCTTCTGGCGAGAACCGATCCGCTGACCGGCGTCGACAATCGGCGCCGGATGACGGAAACGCTCGACCACGTCTGGGGCGGTGGCGGCAAATGCCCCGGCGGCGCCGCCATGCTGATGTGCGACATCGACGACTTCAAGAAGCTCAACGATCGTCTCGGTCATGCCGAGGGCGATCGTTGCCTCATCGAGGTCGCCCGCTTGATCCGGGAGAACGTGAGGCGCGATCGCGATCATGTTGCGCGCTACGGCGGTGAGGAATTTCTCGTGCTGCTTCCAAGTGTGAACGAGCAAGAGGCCGCCATTGTAGCCGAGCGAATTCGCGAGTGTGTGGAAGCTGCTCGTCTTCCTAATCCTGGATCCCGCGTGTCCCGCTATATCACCCTCAGCATCGGCGTGGCGGTCCAGGCGCCGGACCAGGCCATTTCGCCGGAGCAGCTCCAGCGCCAGGCCGATGAAGCACTCTATGTTGCCAAGCAGACTGGCCGCAATCGGGCGGTGTTCCACAGGCTGGAGTCATCGAGCCTTTTGGGCGCTCGGTCGATGCGGTGATGTCGAAGTTCAGTCGGTGCGTGTCTCGGCCTGAAGAAAGCGGATCAGGGCTGCCCGATCCTCGGCATTGCTGATCGTCTGTTCAGGCATCTTGGTGCCGGGGGTGTAGGCGTTCGGACCCAGCTCGAACAGCTCTGACACGGTTTCCGGTGTCCAGACGATGTCCATTTTCCGGAAAGCGGGCGAATAATGGTAACCCGGCACGGACGCTATCTTGCGCCCGAAAATGCCATGCAGCGTCGGCCCGGCTCGATGGCCATCGTTCGGGTCGAGCGTATGGCAGGCAACGCAGGCGCGAAATACTTCTGCGTCCGGATTGCCTGCGTATCTGGCCATCGGATCGGTCCTGCCTGCTGTCGCGGCTCCAAGGCGCTCGCCCGTCTCGACGTTCCATTCCCGCACCAGATGGTCGGCGCCGCCAGCCAGAAGCGTCTTGCCGCCAGCCGCGAACGCAAGCGACCATACCGCCACGCCGGAGGTGTCGAGCGTGCGGATGGTGGAGAGGCTGATGGCGTCCAGCAACAGGATTCCATCACCGATGCCGGCGACGGCGAGATAGTTCGCGTCTGCGGTGGCGGCGAGAGCAATCACCGGTTTGCCCAAGACCGGAACTTCCAGCTGCACTTTGCCGCGCCGGTCGAGCAGCCGAAGCTGCCCGTCAGCACCTGCGACGAACAGGCGGTCGCCGGACGCTCTTGCTAGCGCGTTGAGCGGCGTCGGCATGATGGCCCGAAGCGGAGCCGCCCCAGCCTGGCTCGGCCAAAAGATGACTGTCGCGTCATAGCCGGCGCTGACGAGGGTTGCGTCCGCCAAGAAGGCGAGCGCATTGACGTTTGCACGATGGCCTTCGAGGACGCGCGCTGGCCCACCGGCAAGCGGCCAGAGCCGGACGGTGGTGTCCCAGGACGCCGAAGCCAGCATCGATCCGTCGGGTGACAGTTCGAGGTCGGCGACAGGCCCGGTGTGGCCCTCCAGGATGCGGGCCGGCTCGCCTCGACCGATTTGCCAGATCGCGATGCGACCATCCGTACCGGCGCTGGCAAAGCGCCCGTTCGGCAATGCAGCGACGGCAGTTACCTCACCTTCATGAAAGAGCAGCACGTCGCGTGCTTCGCCGGTCTCAAGCGACCAGATGATTGCCTTGGTATCAAAACTGCCGGTTGCCACCGTCTTTCCGTCCGGCGCCACGGAAATCGCCCGCACCGGACCGCCATGCCCGCGCAGTTCCGCACCATGTGCCGTCGTGCCGGCGAGGAAAACAGCAGCGAGCAAAGCTGTTGCGAGCGTCTTATGCATTGCGCATCATACGTTTCCGTGTTCCGCTGGCGGGCAGCGTCTTTGCCGGGGAACAGCATGCGATCGCGACCCGACCAGCCGCACAGTCCAAGCTATTAGAGGCAATCCTATGACTCAAAACATGGAAACCGATGCCTTCAACGTGTCGATGCGCAAGTTCCTGAAGCAGGTCGGCGTCACCTCGCAGCAGGCGATCGAAAAGGCCGTGGCGGATGCGGGACTGAAAGGGCAGGGGCGCCTGACCGTGAGGGCCGTGATCACGGCCGAACGCGCGGGTCTGCACCACGTCGTCGAAGGCGACATCGACCTTGGCTGAACAGGTTCGGCGGTGCGCCCGGCGCTCCATCGACACCCCACATCAATGGAAGAATCGGACCTGCCCGGCCGGGTCGGTGTCATAGCCCGTAAGTTCTGCGGCGCGCTGGGTGAAGCTGTCCTCGGCCATGAGGCGGATCAGCGCCTGGATCGAAGGCTGGAAATAGGTTCGCTGCCGCATCAGCAGATCGAAATTCTCCCACGCCAATGACACGAATTTGAGGCCGGCGGCGCGCGCGGCGGCGCGTGTGGCGATGCCGCAATCGGCCCTGCCGGTCCGGATCGCGGCAGCGAGTTCCGGCCCTGTCAGGCATGGCGGCTCGAGCCGGTTCAACCGCCTCTGGCTGGCGCCGGCGCGGGCGACCAGGACATCCAGCAGCATTTGGGCTCCGGCCCCGACCTGGCGCATCGCGATCTTGGCGCCGCTTTCTAGGACATCGGCCAGGCTGTTGAGCGATCGGGGGTTGCCCGGCGGCAGCAGCAGCCCTTGTTCGCGCCGCGTGAAACCGATCAGCACCGCATCGTGCAGCCGCGGCATGGCGCGCGCGGCCTCCACATTGGGGTCGGCGGCATCACCGTGGAAATGGATCGCCGCAGCGGCAATCTCGCCACGCAAAAGACGCGCAACGCCGCCTGCCGTCCCCTCGGTAAGCGAGGCGAGGCCAGAGCCCGCCTGACGAAGGCTCCATTCAAGCAGGTCGTCCTGGCTGCCGCCGACTATGGGCGGCGGCTCGGGCGCAATCATTCCGTCGGGACGCGCCAATCCCGACAGAACCCACCGGTCGAGCTCGTTACGCGGAAACAGCCATTTGCCCGTCACTTTGCTGCACGGGATGCTGTTTTTGGCGACCAGCTCGTAAAGCTTGCGTTCGCCAAGGCGCAAATAGTCTGCGGCTTCTGCAGTCGTCAGCAAATCCATCCTGCAATCTTATGCATATTCCTGCGCAGGTTCAATTGTTTGACGAATGCGGAGTAAATGCAGCAGAAATAGCAGGACGACGCAGCGCAGGTGAAAGGGTATGTCAGAAGGCCTAAATGCATGGCAGCTTATCGCGAGTGGCGACGCGACGCTGATCTCGATAGTGCGGCTTTCGCTGACCATTACCCTGGCCGCCGTTGCAGTTGCGGCCGTCGTGGGACTGCCGCTCGGGGCGTTGCTGGCACTGACCCGTTTTCCGGGACGTTCCGCGCTCGTCGTGCTTGTCAACGGCTTCATGGGCCTGCCGCCCGTAGTCGTCGGCCTGACCGTTTACCTGCTGTTGTCGCGATCAGGGCCGCTCGGCGCGTTCGGCCTGCTGTTCACACCGGCCGCCATGGTCATCGCGCAGGCGCTTCTCGTCCTGCCGATTATCGCGGCTCTGACGCGCCAGACCATCGAGGATTTGTGGCGCGAATATCGCGACGAACTGACGGCGATGGGCGTCGGCCCGACAGGCCGGGTGGCGACGCTCTTGTGGGACAGCCGTTTCAGCCTGATCACCGCAATGCTCGCCGGCTTCGGCCGGGCGGCCGCCGAAGTCGGCACGGTCATGATCGTCGGCGGCAATATCGAGGGCTTTACCCGAACCATGACCACCACGATCGCGCTCGAAACATCAAAGGGAGACCTGCCGCTCGCGATCGGGCTCGGCGTCATCCTGATCGGCCTCATTCTTGCCATCAATGCCGCTGCCTGGGGCCTGCGATTGTGGTCGGAGCAACGGGTGGCTTGATGATGCGGGCCGCGCTGACCGACCTTCCTCTCGTTCTGGACCGGGTCTCGCTCAGCGCCGGCGCCACGACCATGCTCGACCGCCTGAACCTGGCGATTGCTCCCGGTGCGCCGACACTGGTGCTCGGTCCCAATGGCGCGGGCAAGACGTCACTGCTTCGGGTTTGCATGGGACTTGCCGCGCCTTCCGCAGGAACTGTGAGCTGGGGTGGGCGCACCGATCGCGGCCTCGGCCGCCGGGCAATGCTGCTCCAGAAACCGGTGATGCTGCGCCGCTCCGTCGCCGCCAACGTGGCTTACGGACTGGCGCAAGCTGGCTGTCCGCGCCATCGTCGCGCGACACGCACCGAGGAACTTCTCGATCGTGTGGGCCTTCTGGGCCTGGCGGCGCGACCTGCGCGGCGCTTGTCCGGCGGCGAGCAACAGCGCGTGGCGCTTGCCCGCGCACTGGCGCGCGAACCCGAGGTCCTGCTGCTCGATGAGCCCACCGCCAGCCTTGATCCCGCTGCAACCCGCCATGTCGAGGAGATCATCCTCATGGCCTCCCAATCGGGCACCAAGATCGTCATGGCTTCGCACGATCTCGGTCAGGTGCGACGGCTCGCGGGAGATGTCGTCTTCCTCGTTCGCGGCCGACTGTGCGAGCACGCCAGCGCCGGTGATTTTTTCGATCGCCCCGCATCCGCAGAAGCTGCAGCCTTTATCCATGGGGAACTCGTTCTTTGACTGCGGAAATGGAGCTTCCAGTGCTGAACCGTCGGCAGTTTACCGCAATTGCGGTCATTTTGACCTTCCTCGCCTCCAGCGGCGCATCGGCCAGCGCACAGGAACAGTCGATCGTGGTGGCCTCGACGACGTCGACGCGGGATGCCGGCCTTTTCGACCACATACTGCCGTTGTTCACCACAAGGACCGGTATCGAGGTGAGGGTGGTCGCGCAGGGAACCGGCCAGGCGCTCGACGCCGGCCGCCGGGGAGACGCAGACGTGGTCTTCGTCCATGCCAGGGCGCAGGAGGAGAAATTCGTCCAGCAAGGTTTTGGCGTGAGACGCTTCGATGTGATGTACAATGATTTCGTCCTGATTGGGCCCAGAAGCGACCCGGCCGGCGTCAAGGGTTCGCCGGATATCGCAGTCGCCTTGACATCGATCCAGAGCAAAAAAGCTGTTTTTGTTTCCCGCGGCGACAAATCCGGAACCCACTTTGCTGAACTCGGACTCTGGAAGGCGGCAGGTGTCGATATCGCGGCGGTGGGGGACCCCTGGTACAAGGAGATAGGGCAGGGCATGGGCGCTGCGCTCAACACAGCCAGCGCCATGGATGCCTATGTGCTTTCCGATCGCGCCACATGGCTGGCGTTCAAGAACCGCGGCGAACTGGAGATCGTGGTCGAAGGCGACAAAAGGCTGTTCAACCAGTACGGCGTCATCCTGGTGAACCCCGCGAGGCATCCGAACGTCAAGGCCGAACCCGGCCAACGCTTCATAGATTGGCTGATCTCGCCGGAAGGACAGCAGGCGATCGGCGAGTACACCATTGACGGCCAGCAACTCTTCTTCCCGAACGCTGAGCAGCAGCGCTCCTGAAGTCGGTTGCAAAGCGGTTCGCATCTGCCCCATCATCGGACATGATGAGAATGCAGCCTTCCATCGGCGCGCTGACCGGTCTCGAAGCGGCTCTCGCCGCACTCCTCGACGGAGTGGAGCCGGTCGCGCCCACTCTTTTGCCGCTTGACCAGACGCCTGGGAAGATCGGCGCCGCCATGCCGCCCCTGGCACGCGCGCAGCCGGTCCGCGACACGGCAAAGACAGATGGCTGGGCGTGCCGCGCGCTCGATCTTGCCGGTGCGTCGGCCTATTCGCCGCTGCCGCTGATGGCATTTCCGGTCTGGATAGAAGCAGGCGGCGCCATGCCGGAGGGATGCGATTGCGTTCTCGAGGCCGATCTCATCGATTGCAGCGGCCCGATGCCCCAGGCGCTCGATGAGGCAGCTCCGGGCCAGGGCGTGCGACGCGCTGGCGAGGACATGGCGGCGGGCCGGCCGCTGATCATTGCTGGGCACAGGCTGTCGGCCGCGGACCTCCTGACCGTGCGAAGTGCAGGGATTGGTGAAATTGCGGTGCGGATGCCGCAGGTGCGCCTGATCGATGTCGCCGCCCCAACGAGCGATACTTTCACGGGCCATCTTGTCGCCGACCTCGCAAGAGCTTCTGGCGCGACGGTGTTCGATATCGAAACGGTTTCGCGCGACGCCAAATCCGTCGCCCAGGCGCTTGGCAATGCTGCCGGCGATCTGATCATCCTGATTGGAGGCACTGGTGCGGGGCGCGCCGACGCTACAGCCGACGCGCTTGCCGCGCGTGGGGCGCTCATCGCCCACAACATAGCGCTACAGCCCGGCCGAACCGCGGCGATCGGACGGCTCGATGCGGTCCCGATCATTGCTCTGCCCGGCGCGCCCGATCAGGCTCTTGCCGCCTTTCTGGCGCTGGTTCAGCCGGCTATCGATCGCCTGACGGACAGGAGCGCCCGGCGACAGACGGTCCTGGCGCTGGAGCGGAAAATCTCGTCCACGGTCGGACTGGCCGAGATCGTCCTGCTGAACCAGCAACAAGACAGATGGCGGCCGCTTGCGATAGGAGATTTTTCGCTGGAGGCGATCCGCCTGGCGGATGCATGGCTTGCCATTCCAGGGGGCAGTGAGGGTTGGGCCGCGGGAACACCTGTCGGCGCCTTTGTGTTCGACGATCCCAGATGAGTCGGTGATGACCAGATCCACCCGCCCAGATACCGGCCAGGAGCATACCGGCCAGGAGCAGTTCCTGACGGTCCTGTCGCGCGACGAGGCGCTCGCCCGTTTCGAGGCGGTGCTATTTCCCAGGACGACCCCGACCGAAGAACTGATGCTGGCGGATGCGCTTGGGCTGCCGCTTGCCGATGATGTCACGGCTCCGATCGACGTGCCGCCCTTCGACCGTTCGAACGTCGATGGTTTTGCCGTGCGCGCCGCCGACATCGCCACCGCGTCGGAGGCGCTTCCTGCCAGGCTCCTGCTCAACCGCGAAACCATCGCCTGCGGTGTCGCCCCGCAAATCCCTGTGCTCGCAGGCACCGCCACCTCGATCGCGACGGGCGGGCCGGTGCCGCGCGGCGCCGATGCCATCGTCATGGTGGAGCACACACACCCAGCCGAAGGCGATGCCATCGAGGTCAGGCGCGGAGCCTCGCCCGGCCAGTTCATCTCGCATGCCGGATCCGACATTGCCCGCGGTGAGGTTCTGCTGCGCGCCGGAACGGTGATCGGCTCGCGTGAAATCGGCATGCTTGCCGCCTGTGGAATTGCGCTGGTGACGGTGGCGCGCAAGCTGCGGGTGGCGGTTTTGTCGACCGGCGACGAACTTGTCCAACCAGGCGACACCCTGCGACCCGCCGGCATTTACGACGCCAATGGCGCAATCGTCAGCGCCGCGATAACCGAAAATGGCGGCCAGGCGAGCTTTCTCGGCGCCTATCCGGATGACGAAGCCACACTCGAAGCCGCCATGCGCGAGGCGCTGGCGGCGCATGACGTGCTGATACTGTCGGGTGGGACGTCCAAGGGCGCGGGTGATGTCAGCCACCGCATCGTGAACTGTCTCGGCGCGCCCGGCATCGTTGCCCATGGCGTGGCGCTGAAGCCGGGAAAGCCGCTTTGCCTCGCCGTCTGCGACGGCAAGCCGGTCGTCGTGCTGCCGGGATTCCCGACTTCGGCCATGTTCACCTTCCACGACATGATCGTACCCGTGCTGCGGCGCATGGCGGGCCTGCCGCCTCGGACCGAAGCGAAGGTCGCTGCAAAGGTCCCACTGCGCATTCAGTCCGAACTCGGCCGCACGGAGTTCGTGATGGTATCGCTGGTCGAGGGTGAGCAGGGGCTGGTCGCCTATCCCACCGGCAAGGGCTCGGGGGCGATAACGTCCTTTGCCCAGGCCGACGGCTTCATCAGCATCGAAGCTCTAGCCGACAATATGCCTGCCGGAAGCGAGGCGTCGGTGACGCTGTTCACCCCGCACGTCCGTGTTCCCGATCTCGTGGTGATCGGCAGCAACTGCACCGGCCTCGATCTTGTCGTGGGCATTCTGTTTCGCGCCGGCCTGACGGTGCGGTCCATCGCGGTCGGCAGCCTGGGCGGCCTGGCCGCGGCCAGGCGAGGCGAGTGCGATATCGCGCCTATCCACCTCTTCGATGCCAAGACGCAAAGCTACAATGCGCCGTTCCTGAGCGAAGGCCTCGAACTCGTGCAGGGATGGCGACGCATGCAGGGCATCGTCTACCGCCCGGGCGACCTGCGCTTCCAGGGGACCGACCCAGAGGAGGCGGTGCGAGCCGCACTCGCCGATCCCAATTGCATGATGGTCAACCGCAACCAAGGCTCGGGCACGCGCATCCTGATCGACCAACTGCTTGGTGCCGCGCGCCCCGACGGATATTGGAACCAGCCCCGCTCGCACAATGCCGTCGCGGCGGCCGTGGCGCAGAACCGAGCCGACTGGGGCGTCACCATTGCGCCGGTGGCGCGCTCAGCCGGGCTCGGCTTCATTGCGCTGAAGGAAGAGCATTATGATTTCGCGCTGGTCTCTGCCCGCAAACAGCGACCCGCGGTGCAGGCCTTCCTAACCGCGCTCGCTTCGCCTGAATTCAACGAGGCGGTCGAGCGCATGGGTTTTACCCGACCTGGCCAAGTGTGAGATATCCGGGTTAAGGGTCGGCAAGGTGCCCAACCAGCCGTTCGGCCTCGGCAAAATCTTCGACCGTGTTGACATTGAAGAAGGGATCCACCGGCTTGTCCGGCCAGGACTGGGTTGCAACCTTGTAGCGAGCCGTCCACAGGTCGATCTTGCGAACGCCCTCTTCGACCAGTGCATGGCGTAGCGCATCTCGCATCGCCACTTGCCACAGCCCGATGACAGGATGCGTCCGACCCGCTGACATCGCCACCGCCAGATCCGCAGCTTTCGCCATGCGCGCCCGATGCAGCCGTTCGACGAGGTCGCGCGGCAAGAAAGGACAGTCCGCTGCGACGCTGACGATCCATTCGACATCGGGCCTGTTCGCCGCGGTCCAGTCGAGGCCCGCAAGCACGCCGGCAAGCGGGCCCGGATAATTCTCGACCGGGTCGGCGACGACTGGTAGGCGAAAGCGGTCGAAGCGGGCAGGGTCGCCATTGGCGTTCAGCAACAGCCCGTCGCATTGCGGGCTGAGGCGCTCGAGGACACGCTCGAGGATGGTGAGTCCGTCGATCCGACGCATCGATTTGTCGCCACCGCCCATGCGCCGGGCGAGCCCGCCGGCGAGAACGACGCCCAGGGTCGGCACCTTCTCATTCGCCATCGTCGGCTCCCTTGCGTCTGTGACGCGGTGCTTCCTCGTCGACGGAAGCGAGGTCCTGGTCGAAGACGATGCGGTCCGCGCCCGATAGCACGGCGAACCGCTTGCCGCGCGCCCGACCGACCAGCGGGGGGGGGGGGGGGGGCGCCCCCGCGGCGCCCCCCCCCGGGGGGGGGGGGGGGGAGGGGGGGGGGGGGGGGGGGGCCCCCGGGGGGGGGGGGGGGGGGGGGGGGGGGGGGGGGGGGGGGGGGGGGGGGGG
>NZ_JBVVPZ010000026.1:45528-66829 GCF_055811415.1 Mesorhizobium sp. WSM4846 | reverse complement strand
CCGGGCCCCCGCCTGGGCGCCCGCGCCCCCCCCCCCGGCGGCCCCCGCCCCCCCCCCCCCCCCCCCGGCGGCCGCCCCCCCCCCCCCCCCGGCGCCGGCCGCCCCCCCGCGCCAGATCTACTCCCCAGGCGGTGAAACCCGAGCGCGAGACGAGGATCGGAATGCCCATTCGAACCGTCTTGATCGTCATTTCCGACGTCAGCCTGCCCGTCGTGTAAAGGATCTTGTCAGCGGCATCGATGCCGTGGCGATACATCCAGCCGGCGATCTTGTCGACGGCGTTGTGGCGCCCGACGTCCTCCATGTAGCAGATCGGCGTGCCTTCCTTGCAAAGCACGCAGCCATGAATCGCGCCCGCTTCAAGATAGAGCGACGGCGTCGTGTTGATCGTGCGGGTCATTTGGTAAAGCCAGGAGGTGTGCAGCGCGGCTGGCGGCAGAGTGATATCGAGCGCCTCGAGAAGATCGCCGAAAGCGGTCCCCTGCGCGCAGCCTGAAGTCTGCGTCCGTTTTCTAAGCTTCTGCTCGTAATTTGTGTTGCGCTCGGTACGGACGACCACGACCTGCACGTCGTCGTCATATTCGACCTCGGTTACGACGTCGTCAGATTTGAGCATGTTCTGATTGAGCAGGTAGCCCAGCGCCAGATATTCGGGATAGTCGCCGATCGTCATCATCGTGACGATCTCCTGGGCATTCAGATAGAGCGTCAGCGGGCGTTCAACGGGGACGCGGATTTGAATAGCGGCGCCCGTATGATCGATGCCGCTGACCTGTTCGGTCAATCGGATGTCATCCGGGCTCGGCATGATGATGGCGGGGTCTGGTCGGGTTTTCATCTGTTGCATGGCGCTCTCTTGAAATTGCAATCCCGCTCGCCGGAGTGGACGCGTTACCTCCGGCTTGACCTGCACTATATAGCCTGTTCAAACCGATGCCGGTCCACAAAAGCGCGCACAGGCGCAGACTGGGCTTGCCGGATGGCGCCGAGCTGCCGGCTCGGCCAGATCCATAGAGGCTGAAGGCTCGATGGCGCAACTTTCAGATGACTGCTTCGCTTTCGGCGGCCCGATGCGATCGCTCGATGATACAGCCGCACTGATTGCTTCACGGCTGACCGTTGTCGACGAGACCGAAACCGTCCAGCTGGCGATTGCCGATGGGCGCGTCCTGGCGAGTGATCTGGCGGCGCCGCTGCCCCTGCCGCCTTTCACCAACTCAGCCGTCGACGGCTATGCACTGCGCGGCGACGACCTGCCGGGAACCGTTGAAAAAGCCTTGCCGGTGAGCGGCAGGATCCAGGCTGGGATGGCGCCGGATCGGCACGCCGCGCCCGGACAAGCCATACGCATCTTCACCGGCGCTCCGCTGCCGGAGGGGGCAGACACGGTCTACATGCAGGAAGATGTCCGTGTCGACGATACCGGCAGGGTCATTCTTCCGCCCGGCCTGAAAAGAGGAGCCAACGTGCGGCCGGCGGGCGAGGACGTCGCAGCAGGCAAGGTGGTCCTGCAGGCCGGCCAGCGCATGCGCCCGCAGGATGTTGCGCTCGCCGCGGCGCTCGGCATGACGCAGATCGATGTGCGGCGCAAAGTTCGCGTCGCGATCTTCTCGACCGGCAACGAGATCGTCGCGCCGGGAAAGGTCCGGGGACCGGCCCAGCTTTTCGATTCGAACCGCTTCATGCTGATGGCCATGCTGGCAAGATTGGGCTGCGAGACCACCGATTTGGGCATTCTGATCGACGACAGCAGGCTGATCGCGGATGTGCTGAGCAAGGCTGCGCCAGGACAGGACCTGATCCTGGCGTCCGGCGGGGTCTCGACCGGGGAGGCCGACTGCGTCAAGGCCGCCGTCGAGAGTGTGGGCACCCTGGTCTTCTGGCGGGTGGCCATAAAACCCGGCCGCCCAGTGGCCATGGGGGTGATCCGGGGAACAGCCTTCATTGGGCTGCCCGGCAATCCGGTGGCAAGCTTCGTCACATTCGCCCATATTGCGCGCGCCGCGATCTTTGCACTGGCCGGCGCACGGCAGCAGCCACCAATTTCGCGGCCGGTGCGGGCCGCCTTCTCCTACCGCAAAAAGCCGGGGCGACGCGAATATGTGCGGGTAAGCCTGCGTGGGACGCAGGATGGCACATATGAAGCCGTCAAATTCCCGCGCGAGGGCGCTGGCATGCTGTCTTCTTTGGTTCAAACGCACGGCCTTGTCGAACTCGGCGAGGAAATAGCCGAGGTCGAGCCGGGCCAGACCGTTCAGTTCCTTGCCTATTCGGACCTGTATTGACGAACGCCGTCGAGCCGGTGGGCATGCAGTACAAAATGCGGTGCGACGCCTGGCCGCTCTCAACTGCAGTATACCCTGGGTTGGCGACCGTTGACGACCGGTAAGCGGTCCGCCATGGTGCGCCACCATGACGACGAGACAGCTCGATCTGACGGGATTGAAATGTCCCTTGCCGGCGCTGAAAACCCGCAAGGCGCTCAGCGGCATAAGCCCAGGCGAGCGCCTTGAGGTCCGTTGCACCGATCCGCTGGCAGCCATAGACATTCCCAATCTGATCAACGAAATGGGCGACCGCCTGGAGGCGATGCAACGGCAGGGAGACCACATCGTTTTCTTGATCGAGAAGGCGCAAGCTGCCCCGGTATAGGCCGTGCGACAAATCAGGGCGCAGATCAGTTCTGTCGCGGCGCCCCGGCCATGCTAAAATTGTCAAACCGGCATTTGGTTCAACTTGTCTGCCAAGTCGATTTGTGTGCCAAGTCCTTGATCCAAGGTGCGCCGGGCTGAGGGAGCTCACAACCACATTGGTGGCGGGAGCCGCCTTCCTCAGACGAAGGGTCCGGGAGGAGAGAGGATGACAATGCAGCAACGGCGATCTCCCGATCGCGGACCCAAAGGGCGGGCGCTGGATGATGTTGCCCTGGCCGAGGTCCGGGAACTTCTTGGCCATCGCGAACGGCGCCGGGATCTGTTGATCGAATTCCTGCATCTGATCCAGGACCGCTACGGTTGTCTGTCGGCCGCGCATCTGCGCGCGCTTGCCGAAGACATGCGCCTGTCCCAGGTGGAGGTTTACGAGGTCGCGACCTTCTACGACCATTTCGATATCGTCAGGGAAGGCGAGGCGAGACCCGCGCCGCTGACAATCCGGGTGTGCGAATCGATAAGCTGCATGCTGGCGGGCGCCGAACACCTGATTGGCGAACTGGCCGCCAAGGCCGACCCAAACACAGTCCGCGTCATCCGTGCGCCCTGCATGGGCCGCTGCGCCGCAGCGCCCGCGGCGCGCATTGGCGACCGTGAGGTCGACCAAGCCAGCAGCCATATCCTCATCGATCTGGCTCGCTCGGGCGATACGAAGGTTGTCGTGCCCGATTATGTTGGCCTTGATGCCTATCGGGCCGCTGGCGGCTATCAGCTTTTCCGGAAGGTGAAGGCGGGCGAGACCGGCATTGACGCCATCATCGACACCATGGAGCACGCCGGTCTGCGCGGTCTCGGCGGCGCCGGCTTTCCGGCCGGCAAGAAATGGAGCTTCGTGCGTGGCTATCCAGGGCCGCGGCTGATGTCGATCAATGGCGACGAAGGCGAACCTGGCACTTTCAAGGACCGCATCTATCTTGAAAAGGATCCGCACCGCACCTTCGAAGGCGCGCTGATCGCCGCCCACGCGGTCGAGGCCGAGCGCATCTATTTCTACATGCGCGACGAATACCCGGCCGTGCTCGCCATTTTGCGCGCCGAGATCGCGGCGCTCGAGGCAGCCGGCATCGTCAAGCCCGGTTTCATCGACCTGCGGCGCGGCGCCGGCGCCTATATTTGCGGCGAGGAAAGCGCGATGCTGGAAAGCATCGAGGGCAAGCGCGGCATGCCCCGTCACCGGCCTCCCTATATTGCCGAAGTCGGACTTTTCGGACGCCCGACACTCAACCACAATGTCGAGACGCTGTGGTGGATTCGCGACATCGTCGAGAAGGGACCCGATTGGTTCGCCGCGCAGGGCAAGCCCGGCCATCAGGGAATTCGCTCCTGGTCGGTTTCCGGACATGTGAAGGAGCCGGGCGTCAAGCTGGCCCCGGCCGGCGTCACCGTGCGCGAACTGATCGAGGATTATTGCGACGGCATGGCAGACGGGCATGAATTCAAGGCCTATCTGCCAGGTGGAGCCTCGGGCGGCATCCTTCCGGCGTCGATGGGCGACATTGAACTCGATTTCGGCGGCGAACTCGCCAAACAGGGCGCCTTTGTCGGCTCACATGCGGTGGTCGTGCTTTCGCAAGCCGACAACATCAGGGATGTGACCCTCAATCTCATGAATTTCTTCAAACATGAGAGTTGCGGGAAATGCACGCCGTGCCGGGAAGGAACCGAAAAGCTGGTAACGCTCTTGAAAGAGAAGGGCGTGCCGAATGAGACGGCGATGCGCGACCTTGAAACAGTGATGCGCGATTCCTCCATCTGCGGTCTCGGCCAGGCGGCGCCCAATCCGGTCAATCACCTTTTGACGCATTTTAGGGATGATCTTTGAAATGGCAGATGGCGTCATATTCACCCTCGACGGCAAAACGGTCACAGCCGCTGACGACGAGACGATCTGGGACGTTGCAAAGCGCGAAGGCACCAGGATCCCGCATCTGTGCCATGTCGACATGCCCGGCTATCGGCCAGACGGCAATTGCCGCGCCTGCATGGTTGATGTCGAGGGCGAACGGGTGCTTGCCGCCTCCTGCATCCGCAAGCCTTCCGCCGGAATGGTGGTGAAGACGAATACCGAACGGGCTACGAAATCGCGCCAGATGGTGTTCGAGCTGCTCGCCAGCAACATGCGGCCGGCGGCCGACGGTCCGGATCAGCAGTCGATGTTCTGGCAGTGGGCTGGTTCGATGGGCATTTCCGGCGGTCGCTACAGCTCGAAATTCGCCACGGATGATGTTCGGCCAGAATTCGACATCACGAATCCCGCCATTGCCGTCAATCTCGATTCCTGCATCACTTGCGGCGCCTGTGTCCGGGCCTGCCGCGAAGTCCAGGTCAACGATGTGATCGGCATGGCCGAGCGCGGCAATCACTCGCTTCCCGTCTTCGACATGCACGATCCGATGGGCCTGTCGACCTGTGTCACCTGCGGTGAATGCGTGCAGGCCTGCCCGACCGGCGCGCTCTACGAAAAGTCGCTGATGGATGAGGCAGGCAAGACCCGGGTCATCCAGGAATTCGACAAGGTCGTCGACACGCTGTGCCCGTTCTGTGGCGTCGGTTGCCAGACCAGCGTTGCGGTCAAGGACAACAGAATAGTCCAGGTCGATGGCCGCAATGGCTATGCCAACGAGAACCGGCTCTGCGTCAAGGGTCGTTTCGGCTTCGACTATGCGATGTCGCCTGAACGCCTGACCAAGCCGCTGATCCGGCGCGACGATGCGCCGAAGTCGGGCGATGCCGATATGCGCGGCGTCGATCCGCTGACCGTTTTTCGCGAGGCTACCTGGGAAGAGGCGCTTGCGCGCGCCGCCGGCGGCCTGAAGACGATCCTCAGGGATTATGGCGGGCAGGCGCTGGCCGGTTTCGGTTCGGCGAAAGGCTCCAACGAAGAGGCCTATCTGTTCCAAAAACTGGTGCGCCAGGGTTTTGGCACCAACAATGTCGACCATTGCACGCGGCTTTGCCACGCATCTTCGGTGGCGGCGCTGATGGAAGGCGTCGGTTCGGGTGCGGTTTCGGCGCCCTTCAACGACGCGCTGAAGGCCGAATGCATCATCGTTATCGGCGCACGGCCGACCACCAACCATCCGGTCGCCGCGACCTATTTCAAGCAGGCGGCCAAGCGCGGCGCCAAGCTGATCGTCATGGACCCGCGCGGCCAGGACCTGATGCGCCATGCGTCGCATTCGCTGCGATTCAAGGCTGGCAGCGACGTCGCCATGCTGAACGCGTTGATCCACGTCATCGTCGAGGAAAAGCTCTACGACGAGCAATATATCCAGGCCAACGCTTCCGGATTCGAGGCCCTGAAGGCCAAGGTGAAGGATTTTTCGCCCGAGGCGATGGCCGAGGTCTGCGGCATCGAGGCGAGCGTGCTGCGCGACGTCGCCCGCACCTACGCGACCGCCGAGCGGTCGATCATCTTTTGGGGCATGGGGATTTCCCAGCACACACACGGAACCGATAATGCGCGCTGCCTTATCGCTCTGGCGCTGATCACCGGACATGTCGGCCGGCCGGGAACAGGCCTGCACCCACTGCGCGGCCAGAACAACGTGCAGGGCGCATCCGATGCCGGGCTCATCCCGATGTATTTCCCCGACTATAAATCGGTCGAGAACATCGACATCCGCGGCGCATACGAGAACTTTTGGGGTCAGACGCTGGACCCGAAACGGGGCCTGACGGTCGTCGAAATCATCGACGCCATCCATGACGGCGAAATCAAGGGCATGTACATACTGGGCGAGAACCCGGCCATGTCCGATCCGGACCAAACCCATGCCCGGCAAGCACTGGCCATGCTCGACCATCTCGTAGTGCAGGACATCTTCCTGACCGAGACCGCCTGGCACGCCGATGTGGTGCTGCCGGCCTCGGCGCATGCCGAAAAGCTCGGCACATACACCAACACCAACCGGCAGGTGCAGATCGGCCGGCCGGCGCTCGACATGCCGGGCGAAGCGCGCCAGGATTGGGAACTGATTGTCGAACTGGCGAGGCGCATCGGTCTGGACTGGAATTACGGCCATGTCTCGGATGTTTATGCGGAAATGGCGGCCGTGATGCCGTCCTTGAAACATATCTCCTGGGACCGCATCGAACGCGAGGGATCGGTTATTTATCCGGCCGACGGTCCCGACAAGCCTGGCAACGAGATCATCTTCTCGTCCGGATTCCCGACTGCGGACGGACGCGGCCGCATCGTGCCGGCCGATTTGCTGCCGCCTGACGAAGTGCCCGATGAAGAGTTTCCACTGGTGCTCACCACCGGCCGCCTGCTTGAGCATTGGCACACCGGCTCCATGACCCGCCGGGCGGGCGTGCTGGACGCGATCGAGCCACAAGGCATCGCTGCGATGAACCCTTATGAGATCAAGCGGCACGGCCTGCGCCAAGGAGAGATGATTGCGGTCGAGACCCGGCGCGGGACGGTAGACGCCATCCTCCGCGCCGACCGGGAGGTCGCCGACGGCATGGTGTTCATGCCGTTCTGCTTCAACGAAAGTCCGGCCAACGCGCTCACCAACCCGATGCTGGACCCCTACGGCAAGATCCCGGAGTTCAAATACTGCGCCGCGCGAATTGCGCCGGCGGCGAAGGCCGAAGCTGCCGAATAAACCAGTACCGCGCCATCTGCGAACGGTTGCCCGCTGCCGCACGGGGTAATCCACGCGCTAACGGGGGTTCCCCAAGCGGTTTGTCTTGCGCCACTCCTCGTACTCCCCGCGGGCATCGTCATGCAGCGGATAGTAGCGTTGCAACGGCCCGCCCTCCATCAGCTTCACTCGCGAGAATTCCTCCCAATCGTGATGCTTCTGTGATTCTTCGATCACCTTTGCGGCCATTGCGACGGGAAGCACCACCACCCCGTCGTCGTCGGCGACGATGATGTCGCCGGGGATCACCGTGACACCGCCGCAGGCAATCGGAACGTTGACGGCATTGGGATAGATGCTGGTCTGCACGTGATAATTCGGCGTCCAGCCGCGCAGCCATAGAGGCAGATCGAGCTTTTCAACATTGGGCCGGTCGCGCATGCATCCATCGATGACGATGCCGGCGCCGCCCCTGCCTTTGAAATACGTCGACATCATATCGCCGAAGACGCCCGAGCTCATGTCGCCGCGCGCGTCGACCACGACCACATCGCCCGCCTGCGCGTGATAAAGCACGTGCCGATGCAGCTGCGTCTCCGGATCGGCATATTCTCCCTCGGTGAACAGGTCCGGCCGCTGTGGCATGAACTGCAGCGTCAGCGCCGGCCCGACGATCGACTTGCCGTGGTTCTGCGCCACCGGTCCGACCATGTGCGGATTGCGAAAACCCATGTGGCCAAGCGTGCCGGCAACCGTCGCGGCGCCGATCCCCCTCAGCGCGTCGATCAGGTCTTTTGGCGGCCGCGTGATGTCGGGAGCATGTGTCATGATGGACTCCGGTTAAAAGGCAACTACCAGTTCGTAACAGAACCGTCGCGGCGCTTAAGGTGAGGCGCTTCCCAAAAACGAAAGCTCGCCGCCTGGATCGCCTCCTCGTTGACCTCGACGCCGAGCCCCGGCAGGTCGCCGACCGGATAGTCGGTCCCGTCAAGCCGTGGTTGCACGGGGAAGAAGTCGGAATTGTCGAAGCCCAGCTTTGTTTCGGGTTCCCTGGTCTCGAGCCACGCGAAGTTGGGTACCGCGGCAGCGAGATGCACGGTCGCGGCCGTGCACACCGGACCAAGGGGATTGTGCGGCATCAGGTCCACATAGTGCGCCTCGCTCCAGCCAGCGACTTTCATCGCCTCGGTAAGCCCGCCGACATTGCAAACATCGAGCCGGTTGAACTGATGAATGCCGCGCTCGATGTAGGGCAGGAACTGCCACTTGCTGGAAAACTCCTCGCCGATGGCAAAGGGGATGTCGGTCATCGTACGCAGCGATTCGTAGGCACCCGGTGTCTCGTCCCGTATCGGCTCCTCCAGGAAATCAAGCACGCCGCGGCCGAGCTTGTTGCAGAAGCTCGCCGCCTCGGCCACCGACAGCCGATGATGATAGTCGATGCCGAGGACGGCGTCATCGCCCAGCGCCTCGCGCGCCCTGTTGAGGATACTGGCGGTAGCGCCGATCGACTCGCGCGGCTCGAAGATGTCCCTGCTGTTTTGCCCGGCGGGGAAGAAGCGGATCGCCTGCCACCCCTGTGCGCGCAGCTCGCGGGCTCGTTCGATGGCAGCGTCACCTTCGGCCTCGTCTCCGGTCGAGGCGAAGGTGGGGATGCGGTGGCGCTGCTTGCCGCCTAGCAGCTCGTAGACCGGCACTCCCAGCGCCTTGCCCTTGATGTCGTGAAGGGCGATGTCGATGGCGGAAATCGCCGCCTGCAGAACACGTCCGCCTTCGAAGTACTGGCTGCGATAAAGCTCCTGCCAGATCCGGCCGATCTGCATTGGGTCGCGGCCGATGAGAAACTCGCGATAGTGCTCGACCGCGCCGGCCACCGCCTTCTCGCGACCACTCAAGCCGCTCTCGCCCCAGCCGAAGATGCCCTGGTCGGTCTCGACCTTGACGAGCATCTGGTTGCGCGTTCCTACCCACACTGGATAGGGCTTGATCGCGGTGATTTTAAGCTTCGTAGTCATCCACGCCACGTTCCAAACGCATCCGCCCTGTTTCAGTTGGCGCCCTGTCTCAGTTGGCCTTGAGGGCCATTTCGGTTTCGCCGTCGAACAGATGCATCCGCTCCTGGTCGAACTCGAGCCAGATCTGTTCATCGGGGGCGACGGCAATGTTCGGCGGCACGCTGACGTTGACGATGGCGCCGGACAGGAACGCCTGCACGAAGGTGACGTCCCCGGTCGGCTCCACCGTGTAAGCCTTGGCCGGAATGGCACCGGGGACCGCGCTGTTGCGCAGCTTGATCGTCGAGTGACGTGCGCCGAGCACGACTTTCCTGGTCGTTGCCCTTGCGACCTTCCGGGCGTTGCGCGGCGAGAGCTCGAAGCTCCAACCCTCCGCGCTGGTCAACACAGAGTTGCCGTTTGCCGTCGATGCCTGCAGCGGAATAAGGCTCATCGCCGGACTGCCTATGAAGCTGGCGACGAACATGTTGACCGGATGGGCAAAGACCTGCGCCGGTGAATCGTATTGCTGCAGGTAGCCGCCGTTCATCACCGCCATCTTGTCGGCCATGGTCACGGCTTCGAGCTGGTCGTGCGTCACATAGATGATCGTCGCCTTGAGGTCTTGGTGGAAGCGCTTGATCTCAGACCGCATCTGCACGCGCAGTTTGGCGTCGAGGTTAGAGAGCGGCTCGTCCATCAGGAACACGGCGGGGTCGCGGACAAGCGCACGGCCCAGGGCCACCCGCTGCTGCTGCCCGCCCGAAAGTTCGCGCGGCTTGCGCTCGAGCAGGTGCGTCATGTCGAGCACTCGCGCCGCTTCCTTGACCTTCTTGTCGATCTCGTCCCTGGGCAGTTTGCGCATCTGCAGCGGGAACGCCAGGTTCTTGTAAACCGATTTCTGCGGATAGAGCGCGTAGTTCTGGAACACCATGGCGATGTCCCGGTCCTTGGGGTCGAGGTCGTTGACCACCCGGTCGCCGATGACGATGTCGCCCGATGTCATCGGGATCAGCCCCGCGACGAGATTGAGCGTGGTTGTCTTGCCGCAGCCTGAAGGGCCGACGAGCGCAACGAACTCGCCGTCATTGACCGTCAGCGACACGTCGTTGACAGCTTTGAAGCTGCCATAGGACTTGACGAGATCTTTGAGGACCACGTGGGCCATCGGCAACTCCCTAGTGCTTGACCGCGCCTTCTGTAAGGGCGCGTACGAAGTATCGTTGCAGGACGAGGAACAGCACGACGACGGGCACGCTCATCATGAAACTGGCCGCCATCAGGCCCGGAAAGTCCGTCGTATTTTCCGAGAAGAAGCGCTGGATGCCGACGGGCAGTGTCAACTGGTCGTTCTTGGTGAGGAAGGTGTAGGCGTAGATGTACTCGTTCCACGCGCCGATGAACGAATAGATCGCGGTGGCGATGATCCCCGGCGTCGAGAGCGGCATCACAATCAAGATGAAGGCCTGGAACCGCGTTGCTCCATCGATGCGCGCCGCCTGCTCGAGCTGCACCGGAATGTTGTCGTAAAAGCCCTTGAGCAACCAGATCGCCAGCGGCAGGCCGAAGGTGAGATAGGTGAGAATCAGCGAGCCATGCGTGTTCATCAACCCGAGCAGGCGCATCAGGATGAACAGCGGCACGAGAAAGATCACCGCCGGGAACATGTTGCGCAGCAGCACGGCAAAGAACAGGAAGTTCCGGCCGGGGACGCTGAAGCGCGAAAACGCGTAGGCCGCAGGGACGGCGACGATCACCGAGAGGATTGTCGTGACGGTCGACACGAAAAGGCTGTTCCAGAAGAAGCGGAGGAAGTCCTGGCCGACGCTGTTCTGGGGATCGAGCAGCTTCTCGTAGCTGGCGAGGGTAGGTTCGTCCGGCCACCATTGCGGCGGGAACTGCAACGCCGCGAACCCCGACTTGATCGAGGTGATCAGCATCCAGATCATCGGCACCGCGGTGTAGAGCAGCATGAACGTGAGGAAGATGCGCCCGGTCCACCGCCATCCGTCGACGCGCATCCGGCGACGGCTCAGGGCTTGCGGGGCGGTCTCGGCAGTCGTGCTCATGCGCTCCCCTCCTGCCGCTCGTTACCGCTTAGCGCACGGACGTAGAAGTAGCCGAGCGTCATCAGGGTGAGGAACAGGAGCACCGAATAGGCAGATGCCACGCCCCAGCGCTGCCGGCCGAAGGCGAGCTCATAAATGTGGGTGATCCAGATATGCGATGCGTTGGACGGCCCGCCGCCGGTCATGATCCAGGGGATGATGAAGGAATTGAAGTTGGCCACCGCGAGCAGCAGGATCGTCACCGTCGAGACGTTGCGCAAGTGCGGGAAGGTGACGTGCCAGAAGCGCTGCCAGGCGCTGGCACCGTCGACCTGCGCGGCGCGCAGCAACTGCTCGGGCACGGTCTGCAGGCCGGCCATCATCATGATCATGGCAAACGGAAACTCGCGCCAGATATTGACGACGATCAGGGAAGGCAGAACCGTGTTGACGCTGTCGATGAAATTCGGCGGTCGGTCGGCCAATCCGAGGCCGACCAGCACCGCACCGATGATCCCGAAGTCCGAATGATAGATCCACTTCCAGATATAGGAGGCGGCGACCGCGCTGATGACCCAGGGAATGATCAGGATTGCGCGCAGAACACCGCGGCCGACAAACTCGCGGTGGAGTGCCAGCGCGGTGGCAAACCCCAGGACAAAGGCAATCAAGGTCGAGCCCAGCGTCCAGATCAGAGTGTTCCAGGTGACTCTCCAGAACACCTCGCTGGTGAGGATGGTCGTGTAGTTGTCGAAACCGATGAAGGTCTTGTCGCGAAGCTGCAGGCCAGGCGGCGTCTTGAAGAACGACAGCTCGATCGTGTAGTAGATCGGATAGGCGATGACGATGAGCATCACGGCGATCGCAGGGAGCACGTACGCGTAGTCGGCGCGATGCTCCCATATCTGGCGTAGCACGCCGGACCTGCCGGATTGCAATCTTTGGCGAGCCTCGGCCTTGCCGGTCACGATCGTCACTGTGGCGCGCCCTTATTTCTTCTGAACGAACCGGCTGCACTCTCGGTGCAGCCGGTCAGGCCTGGACTAGAGTCCGCCCATCAGGTCTCTTACCTTCCTGGCCGCGTCGTCCGCTGCCTCGTCGACGGTCATCGCTCCAGTCAGGGCATTTTGCAGCATGTCCGGGACGATGATGTTCATGATCTCCGGGGCCTGCGGCAGCGCTGGGAACGGGATGCCGTATGGCAGCATCGAGGTCGTCACATCGAGGAACTTGATGTTGTCCAGACGTTCCTTCATCCATTTGGTCTTGAAGCCGTTGAGGTTGCCCGGATTCGAGCCGGCGTAGGCCATCTTCAGCGACCATTCAGGGCTCGTCCACATGCAGATGATAGCCTTTGCGGCCGGCTCGTCGACCTTGCCGCCCTCGACATATTCGGGCTTCAGGATGTGAATGTTCGAGCCGCCGAACACGACTGCGCGCTTGCCGTCGGGGCCAGTGGGAATCAGGCCGTAGCGCATGTTGTCGATGACGGTCTGCGCCTTGTCCTTGTCGGCGCCCGTCGCCTTCTTCTGCAGGTCGAGCATGACGTCGTAGTCGGACGGATGCGAGATCATCATGCCGAGCTGGCCGGCGAGGAACAGGGGCTGGTTATCGGCCTGCTGGTTGGTGAGCGCCGAAACCGGAACCGACTTGTCGCGAACATACATGTCGTACGAGGCTTGCAGGGCGGCCTTGCTCTGCGGGCTATCGAGCCTGACCTCCTCATAGGTCGGGTTCGCGGTGGCTTCGTCGAAGACGCCGCCGCCATGAGCCCACAGCTGCGGCATGAAGCGGTACGGCGTATTGCCGGCATTCTTGCGAGCCACGAGGCCGTAACCGGCAATGCCGAGCTTGTCGTGGATCTGCTTGGAATACTTGACGACGTCGTCCCAGGTTGCCGGAGCCTTGTCCGGATCGAGGCCCGCACGCTTGAAGATGTCGGCGTTCCAGATGAACGCCATCGTCTCGTTGTTGGTTGGAATGCCGTAGGTCACTCCCTCCCAGGTCACAGCCTTCATGGCGCCGGGCCAGAAGTCCTCGGTGGAATACCCGACATCCTCGGGTTTGAGCGGCTCCAGATAGCCTTTTGAGGCGAACTCGGTACCACCCAGGATTTGCAGGCGGACCGCCATCGGCGCGGCATTGCCCAGGAGCGCCGTACGGAACTTGTCAAGAAGGTCGTTATAGGTGAGGGCTTGTTCCTCGAGCTGGATGTTCGGATAGGTCTTGCGGAAGGTCTCGAAGAAATCCTTGTAGTACTGGCGCAAAAGGTCGGGGTCGCCCTCGAACACGCCCTGATACCAGAAAGTCAGTCGCCCCTTGTAGTCGAGCGGGGTGACCTTGGCGCAATCGGCCGCGGTGTCAAAATCCTCTGTGCCCGCAATGGAGCGCACATATTCCGGCGACCACTTGCTGAGGTCGACGGGCGCTCCCAGCGCCGATGTCGACGTCAGCGATGCCATCAAAGCAGTGGCGACAGTGCCGCGCAGGACCGCACTGCCGAGCGTAATCCTCGTCATAGGTATCCTCCCTGGTTCTCCATGCCGCCCTGCGCCGAGGCAAAGCGGTCTAGCTCGTTCGACCGCGGGACGCTTTCTGTTCTATGTATCCCTTCGATCATTTTGTACGTTTTCAGATCGTGGATTGCCTGTCAACGCGCTGGATCGTACATTGTTTGTGAAAACCGTGTGTGATATCGGGCAGGGTATGTGTTGATCAGGGGAGCCGGTCTTGGCCGAAATAGATGATTTTAAAGCCATGCCACCGGTGGAGACTGACCCCATGGCCTCCAGCGAGGGCGCCTCGCTTTATGAACTGATCAGGGAAGACATCATCGAGGGACGGCTCGCCGCCAACGAACGGCTCGTGGTCACCGATCTCGCCCGGCGTCACGGCACCTCGACAAACCCCGTGCGCGAGGCCCTGCAGCTCTTGCGCGGGGAGGGTTTTGTCACCTTTCTCCCCAACCGCGGGGCGCGCGTGCGACCCATAGATCAGGATTTTGTCCGGGATATCTATGAAATCGGTGTTCTGATCGAGCCGGCCCTGACGCGATGGTTTGTGAACATGGCGACCGGCGAGGACATCGCCGAACTCGAACGTCTCCAAGGCCTGATTGAAGAGAACAACTTTGCCGACACCTTCAGGCACAGTGAACTGGATACCGCCTTCCACACCGTGATGTACCAGCGGCACTATAACCGCCATGCCGCTGAACTTTGGTGGAAGCATCGCGAAGTGCTGCGAGCCGTGAGCCGGCGTTTCAATTTCACGCTGGCGCGTCGTGCCGCGATCATTCGCGAGCACCGCGAACTCATCGCGCACGTGAAAGCGGGAGAAGCCGACAAGGCGGCCGAACTCGTTTCCCGCCATGTCGAGGGTTCCGGCCGGCATATCCTCGAACAGATGCGTGCGCGCAACGCCGCTCGGGCCGGATAGGAACGAAGGTCCAGTCTCGAACACCGTTAGCCCTAAGCATTTCAGATAAAGGGATTGAGATGAAAATCGCGAGCATTCGGCCGTGGCTGATCAAGTCCGATGCTTCTTATTGGGGAGAGTTCCTGTTCGTCGAAGTGACGACCAGCGAGGGGGTGAGTGGCTGGGGAGAGATCACCACCACGACAAGGCTCGCCAACCGCGCTCTCTGCACGATCCTGCGGCAGATCGGCGTCGCCGTGACAGGCGAGGATCCAGCGCGTATCGAGTATCTCTGGCACAAGATTTTCCGCAGCTTCACCTATATGGGCAGCCGCGGCGCCGCCGTCGAATGTGTGAGCGCCATCGATATAGCCCTCTGGGATATCCGCGGCAAAGTCCTCGGCAAGCCGATTTACGAGCTGCTGGGCGGACCGGTACGCGACGAAATCGCGCTCTACACCCATCCCAACCAGGCCAGATTCATCAGCAAGGAGGCTGTGGTCCGCGAAATTCTGGACATCGTCGAGTCCGGACACACTGCGCTCAAGTTTGATCCTTTCCCCCACCAGGGCCACAGCGCCGATGGCCTGTCCCGCGAACAGCGGGACGGGTACCTCGATGGCAGCATGACCCGCAAGGACGAGCGCGAAGCCGCCGAACTCACGGCGCTGATCCGCGAAACGGCGGGGCCTGACGTCGACATTCTCATAGACGCGCATGGCCGCTTCGACGTTCCCACCGCCATTCGCCTCTGTCGGAGCCTCGAGGAAGCCGGCCAGATCGACTGGTTCGAGGAGCCTTGCCCGCCCGAGAGCCTCAACGCCCTCAGGCAGGTGCGTGAGAAGGTCAGTGCCGCCATCGCGTGGGGCGAGCGCGGCCACACGAAGTGGGATTTCGTGCCGGTACTCGAGAACAAGCTCGCTGACTACATCATGCCGGACGTCACCTGGACCGGCGGCATTACCGAACTCAAGAAGATTTCTGCCCTAGGCGAAGCCTACTACATCCCGGTCTCGCCGCATGACGCCGCGGGACCGATCAACGTGGTTGCGGGAGCGCAGGTGATGATGACCGTTCCTAACTTCTACAGGCTCGAAACGTCGGAGTGGAACCTGGGCAAATACGATCACCTCATCGACAGACCGCTCGACGTCTCGAACGGCAGCCTCAAGCTGACGTCGAGGCCTGGTCTCGGTATTGAGATGGACCGTGACTACCTGCAGGCCCATGAGATTGAGCTGGGCTAGCGACGCTCCATGCCGGCGTGCGGGCGACGACCAGCCCCACCCACCAGAACGAGGATAAGTCATGGCAAAGATGGGTGGCGCCGACGAGGCGCTCAATCGGGTGAACGCAAACTCCAAGCCATCCCAGCTTCGCATCACCGACATGCGGGTAGCCGAAATCGTCGGCGCGCCGTTCACCTCGACCCTGCTCAAGATTTACACCAACCAGGGCATCGTCGGACTTGGCGAGGTGCGCGACGGCGCCAGCGCCACCTATGCGCTGATGCTGAAGAGCCGGCTGCTTGGCGAGAATCCCTGCAACATCGATCGCCTGTTTCGCCGGATCAAGCAGTTCGGCGGGCACGGCCGGCAAGGCGGCGGCGTCTCGGCGGTCGAAATCGCGTTGTGGGATCTCGCCGGCAAGGCCTATGGCGTGCCCATCTACCAGATGCTCGGCGGCCGGTTTCGAGAGAAGGTGCGCCTCTATTGCGATACCGACGCCACTGTGCCGAGCGGCACCGAGACCGGCAAGCGCCTCAAGCAGCGCATGGCGCTCGGCTTCACGTTCCTCAAGATGGATCTGGGATTGATGCAGATCGCCGATGTCCCCGGTGCGGTCGTGTCTCCTGCCGGCTCTCTTGATGGGTATCGCGTCCAGCCCGGCCGCGGCCAGGTCAAGTCCCTTGAAGAGCGGCGCGCCCGCAACGCCGCCTACGATTTGCACAACGTCCCCCACCCGTTTACCGGCCTCCACTTTTCCGACAAGGGCCTCGACTTGCTTGAGCAGTACATTGCCGAGGTTCGCGAGGTTATCGGCATGGATATTCCGCTCGCTATCGACCACGTCGGCCACATCTCGCTGCAGAACGGTATTCGCCTCGCCAGGCGGATTGAAAAATATGTGCCGGCCTGGCTCGAGGATGTGATCCCATGGCAGTACACCGAGCAGTACCGACAACTGCAGGACGCCACCACGGTGCCGATCTGCACCGGCGAGGACATTTATCTCAAGGAGGGCTTCGAGCCTCTGCTCAAGAGCGGCGGCCTCTCCATTATCCACCCAGACCTGCTCACCAGCGGGGGCATCCTCGAAACGAAGAAGATCGGCGACATGGCGCAGGACCACGGCGTCGCAATGGCCATCCATATGGCAGAAAGCCCGATCGCGGCAATGGCCGCGGCACATGTCGCGACTGCGACCGAAAACTTCGTGGCGCTCGAATACCACTCTGCCGATGTCGACTGGTGGGACGATATCGTCACCGGCGTTGCCAGGCCGCTCGTGAAGGACGGCTTTATCACTGTTCCCGACAAGCCGGGCCTGGGGATTGACGACGTCGTCGACGAGGTGATCTCGCAGCACCTGCAGCCAGGCGTCACCGGCATCTGGCAGCCCACGGATCACTGGGACAACGAATATTCCTGGGATCGCACCTGGAGCTGAGGCGAAAGGAACCGAAGATGAAGATCACCGACCTCCGCTGTGCCGTCATCGGCAAGCATCCCATCGTTCGCGTCGTTACCGACGAGGGCCTCTATGGCCTGGGCGAGGTCGAGTACACCAAGCCCTATCTCAAGCCCTGGGTCCTGCATTTTCGCGAGGCGCTGATCGGCGAGGACCCGACCGACGTCGAACGGGTGATGCTGAAGATCCGCCAACGCGGTTCTTTCAAGCCCTATGGCGCGGCGGTAAGCGCTATCGAGCATGCGTTGTGGGACATTTCCGGCAAGGCCGCAGGCGTGCCGGCCTACAAACTGCTCGGCGGCAAGGTGCGCGACCAAGTGCGCGTCTACAACGGCTCGATCCGCAGGAAACGCACGGGCGACCGGCCGGAGGATTACGCCGCTGACGTCAAATGGATGATGGAGCAGCCGCAGAACTTCTTCATGATCAAGCAGGGAATCTCGTTCCACTCCAACATGAAGGACACCATTGAGGGCTTCCATTACGGCGTGACGCAGAAGCAGGCCGGCTATCACGGTGCCATGGATCAGGGTGTGATCAGCGAGCGTGGTTTCAATCACATGCTCGACTGCGTGATCGCGATGAAGGAAGTGCTGGGCGACAAGGTAAGCCTGGCGCTCGACTGCGGCCCGGGCTGGATGCTGCCCGATGCGATCAAGTTCGCTCGCGCGGTCGAAAAATACAATTTGATGTGGCTCGAGGACATGCTGACTGGCGACTATGTGCCGTGGGTCAATCCGCAGGCCTATCGGGAGCTGACCACCTCGACCTCGACGCCAATCCATACCGGCGAGCAGATTTACCTCAGGCACAATTTCAAGGAACTGATCGAGACGCAGGCGGTGCGCGTCATCGGCCCCGATCCTGCCGATATCGGCGGCATTGCCGAGCTCAAATGGGTCGCCGAGCACGCCCATATGCACTCGATCCTGATGGCGCCGCACGGCACGGCGAACGGCCTGCTTGGCCTCGGCGCGTTGATCAATGTCTGCGCCACCTTGCCCGCCAACTACATCGCCTTCGAATATCCGAGCGCCTCCGACCCTTGGTGGGAGGACCTCGTAATCGGCCTGCCGTCGCAGATCGTGACGGACAGCATGGTGGATCTGCTAGATGCGCCGGGGCTGGGCCTCGATCTCGACGCCGAAGCAGCCCGAAAGTATCTCAGGGAAGAGGATGCGGGCTTCTTCGACTGAACCATCCCTGGATGCCACTATCGGTATGGCAGACCGGGCCGGATGTTGTTTCCCTAAGGATTGCGATGATCGTTCATTTGGTAGACGGCACATACGAACTGTTTCGCCACTTCTATGGCCAACGCCGGTTCAACAATGGCCAGGACAAGCCGTTTGGCGCCGTCGTCGGCGTGCTGAATACAGTGCTGGAGATGATCGAGAACGGCGCCACACATATTGGGGTGGCCACCGATCATGTAATCGAATCGTTCAGAAATCAGCTCTGGCCCGGCTACAAGACCGGGGATGGCATCGAGCCGGCATTGCTCGCGCAGTTCCACCCCCTCGAGGACGCCCTGGCGGCGATGGGCGTGGCGGTCTGGCCGATGATCGAGCTGGAAGGCGACGACGCGCTGGCATCCGCGGCACACAGCGCGGCTGCCGATGAGGGCGTGCAGAAGGTGTGCATCTGGACGCCGGACAAGGATCTCGCGCAGTGTGTGCGCGGTGACCATGTGGTCCAGGTAGACCGCAGGACCCAGAAAATTCGCGATGCCGCCGGCGTGCGCGAGAAGTTCGGAGTTGAGCCGGCCTTGATCCCAGATTTCCTCGCGCTCGTGGGTGATGCCGCCGATGGCTACCCGGGTCTCGAAGGCATCGGCCTGGTCTCGGCCGCCCGGCTGCTTGGCCGCTACGGCCCGCTTGAAAGCTTTTCGCCCGAAACCCTCGGCAAGCGGAGAGAGATCGCGCTTTTGTTCAAAAATCTCGCGACGCTGCGCACCGACGCTCGCCTCTTCGATAATGTCGAGGAGCTGCGCTGGCACGGGCCGACCAAAGCGTTCGAAATCTGCGCTACCCAGCTAAATGACGCCCGGCTCCTCACCCGTGCGCTCAAGGCTCGCCGTTGCTGACTTCGGGAGGCGACGTTAAGTGTCGTTCGGCGCGAAACCAACGCTTTGCCCTCCTACGAGAAATAGCGCATGAGATGCTGCCGCCAGGGCCGGTCGCCGCGTCCAACGAGCGAGTCGAGATAGGCCGTCCGGTTCGCAAGCGGAAGGTCGGGCCGAACGGGCGAGACGAGTTGAGGGTGATCCTGCGAATGATCCTTTGGAGCAGAGATCGCTTCGGGTCCGCAGTGCCTGATGCCCAGCACGACCGCACCTCGTCGGCTCGCCGCATCGCCGACTGGATTTCACCAGCGTCGGCCCATTGCCGAATCCAATCAGACAGTTCGGCATGATCACCGAATTAACCACATTCGTAGAAGGCGAAAGGCGGTTGGGTTTGTCACCGATCCGTCTCGCGTAACATGTTACCGTTGGAATTGGGGCCATCCGCAGCACGTCCAGGCAAAGGCAAGGAAGAGACAGGATGCCGACCTTAAGCAATGGCAGCGAACTCATCGTATGGAACGAACCCGAGAATCCCAATCCGAGTCCTGACTCGGTCCTTTTCAGCATTACGGAAACAGACGGCGACGTAATCGGACCGATAGGCGCAAAGCCTGATTTCCCTTTCGGTGGGATCGAACTAGCTTCGGTCGATGTCTTCGATGGCTTCTTCACCATCACCAGCTTCACCCACGAGGGCAGGACCGAAACCTGGACGACAGTGGAAACGCAGGTCTTCGACAACGAAGGCAATTTTCTCCGCACCGTGTCCGACCAGGCGGCCTTCCAGTCGGTCCGGATCGTCTCGATCAGCGCCGACAGCCCCGACGACCTCACGGTGACATGGATCGGGGCGAACGAATATTTCGGCGGCGAAAACACCCAATACGGTCAGCACCAGATCATCTTGAAAGGGGGCGAGCTTCAGCCCGACACCTTCGTCAATCACGCGCCCACCGTTGCCGACCTGGACTTGTCGATTTCGCAGGCGCAATCTCTCGACGACGTCAAGTTCAGCGCGACAGATGCCGACTACGATCTCTTGAACTTTATCGTCTTGGACGGGCCGGACAGCGGCACCCTGGAGCAGGAGACGAGTTTCGACGGTAACCACTACCCGTTTCACCAGGGTCATTATGGCACGACCCTGCACTATCATGCGGATTTTCTGAGTGGAAACCTGTTCGACTACACACCGGAGGCAGGGTTCATCGGCACCGACAGCTTTACGGTTTACGCTACGGACGGCCAGGGCCACAGCAATGTGGCGACGATTACGATCACAGTCACTCCGCCGGCCGAATCCATTACCCTGACCGACGCCAAAAACATCGCGAGCTACGCAAGCCATGATCATGCCGTGCTCGTCGCCGCGCTGGGCGGGGGCGACCGCATCAGCGGCACCGCGTTCAACGATACGCTCGACGGCGGTGCCGGCCACGACCAGCTGTTCGGCGGCGCGGGCGCGGACGACATCATTGGAGGCGCGGGCACTGATTGGCTGAAGGGCGGCGCTGGCAATGACGCGATCAGCGGTGGTGAGGGCGCAGACGGCGTCCGCGGTGACACCGGCGACGACGTCCTCGACGGCGGCGCCGGCTCCGACGACATGCGAGGTGGTGCTGGCGACGACATCCTCAATGGCGGCGCCCGCCCCCCCCCGCGGGGGGGGGGGGGGGGGGGGGGGTTGGTTTTGTTTGTAGCAAATTTGGCGGCGCACAAACAAAAGAAATAAAACATAAAATCGGACGACCAAGTGTTTTTGGTGGTCACCATGGGATTT
>NZ_JBVVPZ010000026.1:0-45518 GCF_055811415.1 Mesorhizobium sp. WSM4846 | reverse complement strand
GGCACCCGGGCCACGCGGTCCCCCGGGGGGGGGCGGGCTCCGACGACTTGCGTGGTGGTGCTGGCGACTACATCCTCAATGGCGGCGCGGGCCGCGACCGGCTGGCCGGCGAGGGGGGCAGGGATGTCTTCGTGTTCGACGCAATTGGGCCGGCGAACTACGACAGGATAGAAGACTTCAATGCGCTCGACGATGTGTTCTGGCTGGACAGCTTCGCATTCGTCGGGCTGTCGGCCGGTTCGCTTTCCGCTGCGGTTTTCGTCGTCGGCAAGCACGCCATCGATGACAACGACAACATCATTTACGACAAGGAGACCGGCGATCTGCTGTTCGATGTGGACGGGGCAGGAGGAGTGGCGACTGTCAAGTTTGCCGCCCTGGACCCGAGCACATTCCTCACAGTGGACGACTTCTTCGTGTTATAGGCGCGCATGGTGGGGGCAGCTACATAGACCGAACGTGATCGCGCCCATGCGCAGGATTTCCTCCCCGATTGCGCAGTAAGGGGCGTCAGGGCTCATCCGAGACCTTGATGACCCGACTGGCTGGTGTCTGCAACGGTGAGGCATGATTTCGACGAACGCGGCTATCTTTTCATCCGCATTGAAAAACCTTGCATTTGACGGATGCAGTGGTGCCACGCGGCAATCCATCGTCGTGAGCCAGCCGATGCTATTGTGCTCGTTTCGCCGCACTGCGGGTGGCCATATCATCCAAGACAGCATGAAGAAGCGTTCCGACTTCCTGTTTCGCAAGCCCGGGTGCAATTCCTGATTCGGCTAATTGAACGAGAATTGTCTTGGCGGTGTTGCGCCAGAAGGCGTTCGCGTCCTCCCCGTTCTTGGACTCCAGGACCAGGGCGATCCCTTGGACCAATTTCCGCCGCCGATGCAGCGGAAATGCGCTTATGTTTGAATCGCACATCGATCACCTCACCTCTTCAGTCGCGCGAATAAGCATTGGCGGGTTAGAAAATTTGGTTAACAGCGCTCTTTTTGACGGTGGTCAGCCATGGAACAAAGCGTCCGCTGGGCTCGATGGTCGGTGCCGCGAATAGCGGCTGGACGCAGCGGCATGGCGAGTTCGAGTCCCTGTTGCAGTATTACTGGCCTAGGCCTGACGGCGCAGGAGTCCGGCATGAGTGCCAGCATGCGGCTCAGCTGACGGCCGATCGACGCCTGAGGCTTACCGGATCGGCGTCTCGCCGCGAAACAGCGGCTGGTGCGCCCTCATCAAGGCGGTAATCCGGTCGGCGACTTTTCGCACCGGCGGCGCGTGACGTTCCTCGTGATGGGTGACGATCCATTGGTCGGTTTCGAGTTCGGGGATAGGCTGAGCGACGCGAACCAGCCGCTGATCGCTGTCACCGACGAAGCACGGGAAGATCGAAAGGCCGGCGCCGGCGGCCACCAGTTCGCGCACCGAATGGGTGTTGTTGCCGCGCACGGCGATGCGGTCGCCGTGATGGGCTTGCAGCCAGCGCGCCGAGGCAATGTTTGCCGCTTCGCCGGTGACGCCGACGAACAACCCGGCGGCGATGCCGTTGATCAGGCGGCGTCCGGAATAAATGGCGTAGGCGACCTTGCCGCTCTGACGGCCGGCCAGCCACTGCTCGGTCGGGCGCTCGCTGCGTATGCCGATGTCGGCGGCACGGCGGCCGATGTCGACACGGTCGGTGGTGGTGACGAGCTCCACCCTTATGCCGTCATCGACCGTCCAGATCTCGCCGATATGGGCGGAAACGAAGGCTGAGGTCCATGGCCCGGCCGAGACGCGGACAATGCGGTCGGGCAGGTTTCCCTCGCGCCAGCGGGTCAGCGACTGCATTGCTGCCTCGACGTCTTCGGCGCGCCGCAGCAGTTCTTCACCGATCGGGGTCAGCCGGTAGCCTGTCTGCTGGCGCACGAACAGCGGTTCGCCGATCTGCTTTTCGAGCGCGGTGACGCGTCGTCCAAGGGTGGCTGCGCTGAGGCGCGTCGTTCCCGTCGCTGCGCTCAAGCCACCCAGCCGCGCAACGTCGAGAAACAGCCTCAGATCGTTCCAGTCGATATCCATTTTGCAGAAATGAAAAACTCCTTGCGAGCGTGGCTGTAGCGCGAAGCGGGCATCACGCGCAAGTATGGAGGCATTGGAGGCGTTGGACAATCCTGCTTGGAGCGACAGTGACAAGCGCCTCTGCTGGCCAAGAAGTCAGCGCAACCCTTGCGAAACGCGCATGCGTTTCGCGCAGATGCTTTGCGTTTTCGACCAACCCAGGCGCGCGGGCTTTCTGTGCGCCAAAGGAGACGATCATGTTGTATAGACTTCGACACCGTTTCGCCCGCTGGCTTGCCTATCGCCAGACGCTTGCGAGCTTGAGGCAGGCCCCAGACAGCACACTGGCCGATGCTGGCATTTCTCGCGAAGAGATCCGCGAGCAGGCCCGCCACGCCAGCCTGCGTCGTTGAGGAGGCGGGGCATGCAGATGATGACGCCCCAGACGGGGCTAACCAACTTCTAACTCACAGCGATGCGCAGGCCTGTGTCATCGAAAAGATGCAGATGGCTGGTATCGAACTTCAGATCCACCGTGTCGCCGGAAGCCACCGGATATTGTCCGGCGACGACCGCAAGCATGGTCTGGCCGCCGCTTGTCTTGGTGTGGACGATTGTCTCGGAGCCGAGGGCTTCCACCAGCGCGACGCGGGCCGCAACGTCTCCGTTGCCGGAATCGGCGAGGCTGATGTGATGCGGCCGCAGCCCGAGCGTCACGTCGCCATTGGCCGCGCTGACGTTCCCGTCGATCTCGAATCCAGCTGAACCGTCCAGCGTGAGGCTTGACCGGCCAGTGCCCCCGGGCGCCACCTTTACCGGCAGGAAGTTCATACGCGGTGCACCGATGAACCCGGCGACGAACAGATTGGCCGGATGATTGTAGAGCTCGAGCGGCGTGCCAATCTGCTCGATGCGGCCGGCGCGCAGCACGACGATGCGGTCGGCAAGCGTCATCGCCTCGATCTGGTCGTGCGTGACATAGACCATCGTCGCCGACAGCCGCTCGTGCAGCGCGGCCAGTTCGGCGCGTGTCGAGATGCGCAGTTCGGCGTCGAGATTGGACAGCGGCTCGTCAAGCAGGAAAGCGGTTGGATTGCGCACGATGGCGCGGCCGATCGCGACGCGCTGGCGCTGGCCGCCGGAGAGCTGGCCGGGGCGCCGGTCGAGATATGGCGCGATTTCCAGCATCCGCGCGGCTTCGGCGATGCGCGCATCGATTTCGGCGCGCGCCATACGGGCGTTCTCCAGTCCGAAGGCCAGATTCTGGCGCACGCTCATGTGCGGGTACAGCGCGTAGGATTGGAACACCATCGCCAATCCCCTGTCGGCGGCCGGAACGGTGGTCACGTCCTTGCCGTCGATCGCAATGACGCCGCCTGTCGGCCGGTCAAGCCCGGCGATGAGCCGCAGCAGCGTGGACTTGCCGCAGCCGGAGGGGCCGACGAAGACGATCAGCTCGCCGTCAAGGATGTCGAGATTTATGTCGTGCAGCACGCCGACCTTGCCGAAAGCCCTCGATACGCCGGTGAGTGTGATCTGGCTCATGGTAGCCTCTATTTCAGACCGGAGCCGGCAATGCCGGTGGTGATGAAGCGCTGAAGGAAAATGAACACCAGCACGACCGGGATCATGGTGACGACGGTCATGGCCAGGATGTAATGCCATTGCACGTTGAGTTGGCCGGCATAGGTGTTGAGACCGACCTGCAGCGTATAGACCTCCTTGCGCGACAGGACGATCAGTGGCCAGAGGAAGTCGTTCCAGCGCCAGACGACGGAAAAGATCGCCAGCACCGCCAGCGCTGGGGCGGTCAGCGGCAGGATGATGCGCCAGTAGATCTGCCATTCCGACGCCTTGTCCATGCGCGCTGCATCGATCAACTCGTCGGGGATCGTCAGCATGTACTGGCGTAGCATGAAGACGCCCGTGGGCGTCGCCACTGTGGGCAGGATCACGCCCCATAGCGAATTGAACAGTCCCATCGCCGAGATCACCGAATAGAGCGGCACCAGAATGACGGAGAGCGGCACCATCAGCGTCGCGACGATGAGCATCATCACGGCAGAGCGTCCCCGAAAATTGTACTTCGACAGTGCGAATGCAGCCATCGAATTGGTCAGGAGCGTAATCAGGGTGGCGACCACGGTGACGAAGACCGAGTTGCGCAGATAGAGAAAGAAGTCAAAGGCGAGGAAAGGCTGGACATAATTGTCGAGCGCGAACGCAATGCTGCGCTTGGGTGTACGGTCCCGGATGTTGACGCGTATGATCTCGCCCGGGTTGGCGGGATCGACCATCTGCGCGACGGTGCCGAGGCGGCGCACTTCGGCGAGCACGCGCGCGCTGCCGTCGTCATTGCGCACTTCGAAGAGCTGCAGCGGCTCCTCGTATCCTTCCACGACAGCTTCGGCGGTGACATACGGCAAAACAGTCGGCGGGAACTCCGCCAGCGCCGCAGGCGTCTTGAACGAGGAGTTGACCAGCCAGAGCGCCGGGCCGAACATGACGAGCAGCCCGCCGATCAGCCAGAACCAGGTGAAAACGTCGGTCCAGTGCCAGCCGGCGCCGCCGCGCCGGCGGAACAGAAATTCCGCAACCCTGCTCATCGCATTTTGCCCCGCTGCTCGTTGCGCCTTGCGATGCCCAGCTGGATCAAGGTCAGCACGACCAGCACCGCTCCCATGAGGATCGAGGCCGCGGAGGCGAGCCCCGGATTGCGCAGCATCGAGGCGAAGCCGACCTCGTAGATGTACTGCGTGAGGAACAGCGTGCTGGTCCCGGGACCGCCGCCGGTCAGCACATAGACTTCATCGAATATCTGCACGGCGCGGATGAGTGTCAGCACCAGCACCACCAGGAGGTTGGGCGCCAGCAAGGGCAGCGTTATGCGCCAGAAGACGCGCATGGGCCGCGTGCCGTCCATCTCGGCGGCCTCATAGAGGTCTTTCGGAATGGCCTGAAGGCCGGCGAGAAGGATCAGCGCATAGAAGCCGACATGGGCCCAGACCGACACCATGATCGTCGCCGCGAAGGCCCAGTTGCGCTCCACCAGCCAGTTGACCGGGGTTCCGCCCGCCTCGAACACCATCAGGTTGAGCAATCCCTGCCGCTGCAGGATCCAGCGCCAGATGAGACCGACCACGACCGGCGACAAAAGCACAGGGAAGAAGAACACGGCGCGCCAGAAACTGCGCGCACGCAACTCACGGTTGAGCACGAGTGCGGTGACAAGCGCCACGGCGACCATCATCGCCACTTGCAGCACGACGAAGGCCAGGGTGTTCCAAACCGCGATCCAGAACAGGTCCTCGGTGCAGCTCTTCGGATCGAGATAGCTGCCGCAACTGAACAGCCGCCCATACTGATCGGCGCCGACGAAGGTGCGCTCGCCGAGGAACAGCGCCCCGCCACCGGTCATCGAATAGAGGATGTTGATGACCAGCGGAAACAGCACGAAAATGCCGAACACCAGCATGTTCGGCGCCAGGAAGAACACGGCCATGCCATTGCTGCCCGTGCGCCGTTGCAACATGCGCAGTGGCGCATCGAAAACATTCGCAAGCCAGCCGACCGGCGCCAGGATCATGGCGCCGGCGCGGGTTGCTATGCTGTTTCGGACGTCTGCCATGACACTGCCGCGACGCTACTTCGAGGCCTCGGCCACCTGTGCCTTGATGTCCTCGTCGATGCGGACGAAAGCCTCGTCGAGCTTCAGCTCGCCGGCCATGACCTGACTGATGCGGGTCACCAGCGCGCCATAGACCGGAGTTCCCCATTTCCATGCCGGCAGGGCGGCGGCATTCGGCGCGATCTTGCCCGATGCCTTCAGGAAGGCTTCGAGCGACGCCTTGACGTTCTCGTCATCGGTCTTGTAATCGATCTTGCCGGCGAGAACGCCCTTATGTGCAGGCAGGAACAGGGTGCGCTCGGTGAATTCGCGCATGATGTCCTCGCGGCCCAGGAAGTCCATCACCTTGCCGACTTCAGCGGCGTTCTTCGTGTATTTGACGGCGACCAGCGCGGCGCCGCCCGGCATGCCGGTGCAGGCGGCGGTGCCGCACGGCGAGCCCGTCGCCACCCAGTCGAAGTTCTTGCCGATCTTGCTGGCCAGGTTGGCAACCTGCCAACTGCCCGAATAATAGTAGGCAATTTGCCCATTGATGAAGTCGTCGGCCCCGGCGCGATAGGTGGTGCCCGACGCCGACACCCAGATTTCCTTGTTCATGCGGCCGTCGGCAACCCAATTGACCAGCTTTTCGGCGAAGGCTTTCGTGCCGGCGTCGATCGGCGCCGGCAGTCGATCACCGCCGATGTAGTTGGCGCCATAAGAAATGTTCGCCGCCGAGATACGATGGCCGCTGCGGTCGATGGCAAAGGCTGCGTTGAGCTGCTGGCTCTGCTGCACCTTGCCGGCGGCATCGACCCATTCGTCCCAGGTTGCGGTGTCGGCCGGGATCGGCACGCCGGCCTGTTCGAAAAGCGTCTTGTTGACGAAGCCGCCGGTCAGCGTGATCTGGGTCATGAAGCCCGGAATGATCTTGGAACCGTCCGGGCGCATCCAGTCGAACTGGTCGCCGAAATTCGTCTGCCAGTATGCTGGATCGGCAACCACAGGCGTCAGGTCGAGCCAATGATCGGCGAGTTCCTTGATGTTGGTGACGCGGGCGATATCGGGACCCCGTCCTGCCTCGAGTTCGACCGGAAGCTGCTCCTGGACAACCTTGTAGGCGACATTGTCGAGAATGACGTTGATGTCCGGATTGTCTTTCATGAAGCGGTTGAGCAGGTCCTGTATAACCTCACCCTCGACGCCGTCCGAGTACCACATCACGCGAACGTCGCCTGCGAACGCGGTCGACGACAGAAGGCCCGCCGAAAGGCCCAGGATTATCGAATTCATTCTCATGGTTCACTCTCCTCCGCTTTTGCGGTCTTCACCGCTTGATTGTCGCTGTCCGAGCTGCTGCTTGTCGGGCTCCTTTCGATCCAATCCTCACCTGGTTGCGATGGCGTCGGCTGTGAAGAACGTGGCTTCGCCGCTGACCTGCCAGTCGGCCGGATCGACGACACGGCCCTCAGCCTCCATGCGGCCATCCGGATGGAACAGCACGTCGCCGTATTCCGGGTCATTGACATGCAGAAGGCCGTTTTTTCCGTGGCCGAGCGCGAGCTGAGAAAACTGCGCCTCGAATTCCTCCAGCGACCCATATTGCCGGCGCCGGCCCAAGCGGATGATCCATACGGTTTGATGGCCCGGCACGCGCAATTCGTTTCCGGCGGTCGGCCCGCGGCCGACGAGCTCGAAGGCGCTGTCGGCCTTCAGCATCGCGAGCCCATCGTCGCCGCGCGCCGAAGAGACGTTTTCCTTGACCCACGCTTCGTCGAACGCGCTCTGTGGGAACCAGGCATGGGTAAAGTCGGGCTGCTCGGCAGCGCAGCTGAACAGCACAACTGCCAGGTCGCGGTATTGATGCACGCGCGGCAGAGATCCGGAGCCGCCCCAGTAGGACGGCCGGCCATAGCCCGAATGAATCGTCTCGCCCGGATGGTTGATCCATATCTGCGCGTCGGGATTGCCGCCGAGGCGAAGGTGCAGCACCGTTTCCTGATAACCCCATTCGTTCCAGCGATAGGCTGCTGCGCTTCCCATGGCGAAATCGCGGGTCTTGTAGTGGTAGAGCTTGGCGATCCGGTTCTGGCCCTGCGCGAAGCACCATTCCTGCGCGTCGTCGCCCGCCATGCAAGCGATGCCGGTCAGTTCTTGCGGGACGTGGAGCCCATGGTCGCGCAGGCAGAGCGCAAGCTGCGGCAGGGCGTGGAAGCGCATGCCGTAGAAACCTTTACCCCACAGCATGCGTGCAATGCCGGAAAGTTCCAGCGAACGGGCGGCGCGCAGCGTGTGTTCGTAGGAGCGGCCCTGCGCGCCGGTAAGCATGCCCTGCTGAGCCGAGCGGGCGACGATCTCGAGCAGGCGGTTGATCGCAGCCCCGGCACGCCGGCGCACATCGGCGTCTGGCCCAAGCGCGTATAGGATCGTCAATCCCTTGAGATCGATCGGGAAATAAGGGGCGGAATTGAATTCCGCCATTTCCCATGCCTCGAAATGATCGAGCCAGGCGCGCACCCGCGCAAGGCCCACGGTCGACTGCTCCGCGCCGGTGCGCCCGGAGCGGACAAAGCGGGCGTCGGGCAAGAGATGACCGCCGAGATAAGCCGCGGTGTGAAACAGAAGCGCATGGTTTTCGGAGAAGTACCACTGCACGTCGTTACCCGGCTCATCCATCCAATAGCGGTAATTGAGGATCGCCTCGTCAATGCGGTGATGCAGATCGACCGCAATCCTGTCGCCATAGGCACAACGACACCAGAGCAGTGGAACCAGGATGAAATCGGCGCAATCGTGGCAATCTTCGATCGCCGGCAGTGCAGCAGCAATGATGGCGTCGGTTTCGGCGCCGCCGCGGCCGGTCGCCAGCCGCGCCAGCGCCCGCACGGTATCGGCCTCGGCGAAGTTGGAGACCTGTTCCAGGGCTTCGCCGATCCTGTCGGCAAGGATGGCAGGAGCGCGGCCCTGACGCGCCGCATGACAGATCTCGACGCCGAAGACCCGCCGGGCAACAAAGCCTGAAGATGAGAGCGATACGGCAAAATGCCGGAAGTCGGCCGGAAGGTCTTCCGTGGCGGCGATAGTGATGCGTCTTGCCCCCGCTTCGATGTGGCGGCGGAAGATCACGGGCGCCTCGATCGACATGAAGTCGCCCTCGATCACGATCGCTACATCCACCGCAACCGGCAGCGCGACATCCGTCACCAGCGCCACTTCGCCGCCGGAATAAAATGGACGCTCGAAATGCATGGCGTCGAGAGCGGCTTCCATGGCCGCCGCGACGTCGCCTTTGACGGTGGTGGGCAAGACCTGTTCGGCAGCTGGGCCCGACAAATAGTCGAGTTGGAAGAAGTAGCGTGCGTCACGCTCGGCGAGATCGTCGAGCCAGATGCTGATCTCGTTGGCGCCGGCGACGAGATCGACCTCGAAATCCTGGGAAGCCTCGAGATTGCGCCCGTAGGGCGCCATCCAGCCGGCCTCTATTCCGTTGACGAACAAAACGGCGCCGCCGCAGGTGCGCAGCCGCAGCCGCGCCCGGCCGTCCGAGCCTGCGTCGAGCACGGTACTTGCCCAGGTGGCGACCACGGTCGGGCGGAACCAGAAGCCCGACAGGTCGACGCGCGGCGAGCCGAACGGAAGCCAAACACGGTCCGGCTCGAACACGCCCTGCGGCTTGGGCCGTTTCCCGCGGCGTTCGGCGGCAAACTCGGTTCGGCAGGGATATTCGTGCGGGATGAAATTCTTGTGCTTGGTCAGGAAGAAGAAGGGATCCATCTCCCCTTGCATCGGCTGATCCGCAACATCGTAGCGCTGCTCAGACGTCGGGCCGACGAGCCAGTAAACGACAGGGCCGCCGAGCGCGAGCGGCCGGCGCAGCGCAAGATCGTGCGTGATCGGTTCCACGGTGTTCATCGCAGCGTCTCAACGGGCACGGGCGACACGTCGTTATAGGCCTGGTTCTCGCCCGTCATGCCCCAGACGAAGGCGTAGGGGCCGGTTCCGCTGCCCATATGGATCGACCAGGCCGGCGAGATGACACAGTCGCCATTGGCCACGATCAGATGGCGGGTATTGTCCGGCCGTCCCATCAAATGGACCACCCGATCTTCCGCCGCGAGATCGAAATAGAGATAGGCTTCCATGCGCCGCTCATGCAGGTGAGGGGGCATGGTGTTCCAGACGCTGCCCGCAGCGAGATCCGTGATGCCCATCAGCAGCAGACAGGAAGGCGCGACTTCCGGATGAATGTACATGCGCAGTGTGCGCTTGTTGGCGCGTCGCTCCTCGCCGAGTTCGAGCGGCTTCGCCTCGGATTTCGTGATCAGCCGATGCTTGATGTCTGCGCCGGCCGGAACCGAGTTCATATAGAACCAGGCGGGGTGCGCGGCGCTGTCGCTTTCCAGCGTTACTTGTTTAGCACCGCGCCCGACATAGAGCACATCGCGGTTGGCGAGTGCGAAGCGCTGCTGGTCGACGCTCACCGTTCCTGCGCCGCCGAGATTGGCGATGCCCATCTCGCGCGCGGTGAACAGATGAGGCGTGCCGACGTCCGCGCCATCGCCGAAACTCAGCGGCTCTCCGGTTGGGCACGCGCCGCCGACGATCATGCGGTCGACATGGATGTAAGCGAAGGCGATGCGGCCGGGCTCGAACAGCCGCTCCACCAGGAATTCGGCGCGTAGTCGCTCCGTCCCGTAGCCATCGATGTCGCCCGGACCGGCGCCGAAGAGAACGCGCATCGTCATGCCGCCGCCTCGGCAGCTTCGGCATGGATCATCCCCTCGGTGAGGCAGAGGATCGCCAGGGCCTGGCCGTAGCCGGTTGGCTGGATCGGGATGTCGCGGTAGAATTGGAGATCATGGCCCATGCGGGTGCCATACGAAACGTTTCCGAGCACGCCGTTCTCGTCGATGCTGGCCAGCACCGCGTCGAGTGCGCGCCGGCCCGCTGGACCGCACGCCTTGGGCCCGAAGCCCAGGCGCGCAGCTTTCATGAGACCATAGCCGATGCCGGCGGTGGCCGACATCTCCTCATAGGAGGTCGGGTCATCGAGCAAAGTGTGCCATGCTCCCGATGGCGCCTGCAGGCGCAGCAGCGCTTCGATCTGCGCTTCCAGCACGCCGAGCAGATAGGCTTCGACTGGCTTGCCGACACCGCCATTTTCGATCAGGTCGAGGATGCCGACCGTGATCCAGGCGTTGCCGCGGGCCCAGAGAGCGCGGGCAAAATTATGTCGGCCGGCAAATGTCCAGCCATGGAACCACAAGCCGGTTTTCGGGTCGGCGAGATAGCGAGCATGGACGAGGAACTGGCGAACAGCTTCGTCGATGCAAGATTGCCGGCCGGCCGCGCGGCCGTGGAAAGCGAGGAACAGGCCGGCCATGAACAACGTGTCGTCCCACAATTCGTCGTCGTTGATCTTGTCTGAGACATTGTGCTGGAACCCGCCCTCGGGCGTGCGAGGCATGTCGCCAAGCAGCCTTTCGGCCCATTGGCAGAGAGGCGTTTCCCAGCGCGGATCGCGTGTCTCGCCCCAGAGCAATGCCAGCGCCATCATCGGAGCGGTGGTGTTGATGTTCATCGGCGGCAGGCCCGCCCTTAAATGGCGCTCGTACCAGTCTTCGATTGTCTGCAAAAGCTTCGGGTCGCGATTGTGCCGCCAGAGGCAAACGAGGCCGTAGAGGCCCACACCCTGCGGCCATTCCCAGGAATCGAAGCTGATGTAGTCGCCGGCCGTGCCGTCGAGGTTGGGCTCGTCGAAACGGCCGTCATGGCGCAGGCCGGTCATGCCGCGCACGAGCAGGTCGAGCTTTGAGCGCATATCTCTCATGGACGACGCCACTACTCCTCCCAAGTTTGCGCGATGTCGGGCAAATGGGTGCCACAGGAATTTTTATTGCGCAATCTGAAATTTTTTTGCAGCATGAAGGTCTGGTGAGGAAACAGCCGATGGTCGTCAAGGTCGAAAGCGGGAAGCGCGGCACGCCCAGCCGGCGCGTGCGGCTCGAAGACATCGCCGCGCGCTGTGGCGTTTCCGTCAGCACGGCGTCGCGGGCGCTTGCCGGCGGCAAGGGCGTGCGCGGCGACCTTCGGTCGACGATCATCGAAACCGCCAGGAAGTTGAACTACACGATCCCCACGTCGATCGCCGGCCGCAAGGTGATCCTCGCCGCAAGCAACGCTGCGAGGATCGACTATGGCCGCAACCAGTTCACCTTCTATGTGCTCGACGGACTGAACGAGCGCGCAAAAACTCTCGGTGTCGAGCTGGTGTCGCGCTCGATCGCCCACTCCGATGAGCAGATCGCGCTGCTCAATGAGGCAAGCCAGGACAAGAGCGTCGTCGGTTGCCTGTTTCTGACGCTTGACGACGAGGCGGTGCTGACGCTGACCGGCGGTTTCGGCAAGCCGATCGTGCTCATAAACGGCGACGACCCGGCGATGCACCATTCGAGCCTGACGCCATGCAACCGCTCGGCGGCGCATCTCGCGACGGAGCACCTGCTCGACCTCGGCCACCGGCGCATCCTGTTCCTGATGCGACGCGGGCGGCGCACGATCGAGCGTCGCTTCGAGGGCTGGCAGGATGCACTGCGAGAGCGCGGCCTGGCGGCCGGCGACCTGGCCGTGGAGGTGGCGGATTGGCTGCCGGACCTTGCGGCGGAAGCGATTGCGCGGCGCATCGAGGCGCGTGGCCTCGATTTCACAGCTGTGCTCGCCGCGGGCGATAGCCTCGCTATCGGCGCGATGACGGCGATCCGGAAGTCGGGTTACGAGGTGCCTGCCGACGTGTCGGTCATGGGCATGGATGACCTTCCGCAGGCGGCTTTCCAAAACCCGCCGCTCACGACGATGCATATCCCGATGCGCGAGATCGGCGCGGCGTCGCTCGACCTCCTGCTCGCCGATCTCGGCGGGGACCTGCCGCCGCGCCGTATCGAATTCGCCTGCCATATCGTGCAACGCCAGTCGACCGGCCCGGTTCGCGCCTGAGACGTATGGTTCACACCGCTGTCCGGGCCAAGCCATCACTACATCGAAGGGGTCGCGTTCGAACCATCTTCGAAGCGTCCGTAACCTCCGCCGAAGAAAAGCAGAGGTTCGCCGTCTCGCAAGGTCGCGGCGGTTACGCGGGCAACGACGATCAAATGGTCACCGCCCTCATGCCCGGAGATCCGCACGCATTCGAATCGCGACAGGCAGCCACCCAGCAGCGGCACGCCGGCATCGTTCAGGTCGTGCGGGAGGCCGTCGAAAGCTTGACCGGCGCGAGCGAAGCGCTGGCTCAGCTCGATCTGCTCCGCGCCCAAGACATGAACCGCGAAATGCTCGCAACCGGCGAAGGCGGCAAAGCGCCTCGAATGCCGACCGATCGACCAGAGCACGATCGGCGGGTCGAGGGACACCGATGCAAAGCTGTTCGCGGTGATGCCGACGGGACCATCAGGCGTCATCGTGGTGACGACGGTGATACCGGTCGCAAACCGGCCGAGCGCGTCGCGGAACTCGCGCTTGCAGTCGGGGCCGGGCACGAAGCTTTTCATCGGTTGCTGCTCGGGGTTGAGGAAGTGGTACATCAGGCGCCCTCCTGGCCAAGGGCTGCGGTGGAAGCTTCAATCTCGTTGAGGCGCATTCGCAGCATCATCATCATCGCCGCTCCCCGGTTCCGAGCGGAGTCGGCGGGGTGATTTCCGGCACCCGGCCATAGGCATGCGGCAGCGAGCAGGTGTTGATGTTCGGCAGCACGCGCTTGCCGAAGGACAAGGCCTCGTCGAGATGCGGATAGCCGGAGAAGATGAAGGCGCGGATGCCCATTTTCCGGTATTCCTCGATCTCGCACATGACTTGATCGGTCGAGCCGACGATCGCGGCGCCGCAACCGGAGCGTGCGCGGCCAACGCCGGTCCACAGATGCCGCTCGACATAGCCTTGTGCGTCGGCGCCGGCGCGGTTCTTTGCCTGGTGCGCGACGCCCAGGGATGTCGCGTCCAGTGCGCGGGCGCGGATGACTCTGCCCTGCTCGTCGTCGAGTTTCGAAACCAGCTCCTCGGCAAATTCGCGGGCTTCGGCTTCGGTGTCGCGCACAATCACGTGGACACGCAGGCCATAATCCAATGTGCGGCCATGGGCGGCTGCACGCTCGTGAACGTCACGCATGCGGTGCGCCAACACGTCCTTCGCCTCCGGCCACATCAGATACACGTCACACTGTGCGCCGCAGAGTTCGAGCGCGTCGGGCGAATAGCCGCCGAAATAGAGTAGCGGCCCGCCATTCTGTTGGTAGGGCTTTGCGGGGTCGGCGGTTACTTTCCCGAATTGGTAGACTTCGCCCTGATGGTTGATTTCGTCGCGCGTCCAGGCCTGACGCAGGATCTCGATGACCTCGCGCGAACGCTGGTAGCGGAAGCGGCTGTCGGCGACTTCGCCCGGAAAGTCGGAAGAGATGACGTTGATAGTCAATCTGCCCTTCAGCATGTGGTCGAGCGTTGCGAGCGTGCGCGCCAGCATGATCGGTTGCATTTCGCCGCAACGCACCGCCGCGAGAAGGTTGATCCTCGAGGTTATCGGAGCGCAGCCCGCCACGAAGGACAGAGTATCCTGGCCAACCTGATAGGACGAGGGACACAGGATATTGCGAAACCCCAGTCCTTCGGCTGTCTTGACGATATCGGAGCAGTGCTCCCAACTCGACCGCAGCGTGCCATCCGGTACGCCGAGATAGCGGAAATCATCGGAGCACAAAGCGGAAAACCACGACACTTCAGCAGCATCGAGATCTGCGGACGTCACCGGAACGACCGTCAATGTCGGCACTCCCTCGTTGTCAGAGACTGGATTTCCCTGTTGCATATCATTCGTGACTGTGTAGATCAATAGTGTATCAATTTGCGTTGGAGACAATGTGACCACGTCCAGAAACGCCTACGCGCTTCCGATGCATCAGCAGGTCAGCGAAATGCTGATTCGCGAGATCGCGGCTGGCCGGATGATCGAGGGCGAGAAGCTTCCGCCGGAGCGCGACATGGCTGCGGGCCTTGGAATAGCGGTCGGTACTTTGCGCAAGGCGCTTGGCGATCTCGAGCGCAAGGGCTTGCTCAGTCGCATTCAGGGTTCCGGCAACTACGTACGTTCGCAACCCGACGTGGCCAGTGTCTATTCCATGTTCCGGCTGGAACTCCTGGAGGGAGGCGGGCTGCCGACGGCGCGCGTTCTGTCAGTCGATCGGCTGGCGAAACCGATGGACCTGCCGGTGTTCGGGTCGAGCAGCGAGGCCCATAGAATAAGACGGCTGCGGAGCCTCAGCGGCAAGCCGGCGGCGCTGGAGGAGATCTGGCTCGACGGTTCCCGTGCGGAGACGGTTGCTTTCGAAGAACTGTCGGATTCGCTCTATCTCTACTACCGCAAGGCGCTCGGCTTCTGGATCTTGCGTGCAGAGGACCGCGTCGGGGTCGGCCAGGTGCCGGGATGGGCGCTGCCTGAATTCGGCCTCGCGCCAGGCGCTGCCGCCGGCTTCATCGAGCGTACCGGCTGGATGCAGGACGGCGCCAGCGCGGAGTTTTCCAGGACCTGGTTTGATCATGGCGTCGCGCGCTATGTCGCGCGGCTGCGATAGGGAACGGATATGGCGAAGCACATTTCCTACGGCATCATCGGCTGCGGCATGATGGGGCAGGAGCATCTTCGCAATATCGCGCTGCTGCCCGATGTCGGCGTCGCAGCGATCTACGAGCCCGACGCGACAATGCGCGCACGCGCGGCAGACCTCACCCCGCTAGCGTCGATCGCCGGCTCGGTCGCGGAGGTGGCGGCCGATCCGCGCGTCGACTGCTTGCTCATCGCCAGTCCGAACCATGTGCATTTCGCACAGCTCAAGGAAATCGCTGCTATCCGTGCGCTGCCCATCCTGATCGAGAAGCCGCTTTTCACCGATCCGGTCGACGCAGCCGCGGTGAAGGCGTTCGCCGCGACCTATACCGCACCAGTCTGGGTCGCGATGGAATACCGCTATATGCCGCCGGTCGCTCGATTCATCGAGCAGGCGCAGAACGCCACCGGCGGCATCCGGATGCTGACAATCCGGGAACATCGCTACCCGTTCCTGGACAAGGTGGCCCACTGGAACCGCTTCAACCGTCGATCAGGAGGCACGTTCGTCGAAAAATGCTGCCATTTCTTCGATCTCATGCGGCTGATCCTGAAATCGGAACCGGTAAGAATCATGGCGTCGGCCGGACAGGACGTGAACCATCTCGACGAATGTTATGATGGCGAAACACCCGATATCTGGGATTGCGGCTACGTGCTGGTCGATTTCGCCAGCGGCGCGCGCGCCATGCTGGAACTGTGCATGTATGCAGAGGGCAGCCGCTATCAGGAGGAGATCAGCGCCGTCGGTGCGCGAGGTAAAGTCGAATGCCTGGTGCCGGGTCCCGGCCGCTTCTGGCCAGCCCATCTCGGCGCGGCGCCGACGCCGCAGTTGATCGTCAGCCCGCGCTTTCCGCAGGGACCGTACACCGTCGAGATCCCGGTCGACCCACAATTGTTGACGGCCGGCGATCACAACGGCTCGACTTTCTATCAGCATCAGCGGTTCTGCGCCGCCCTGCGAGGCGAAGGGCCGGTTGAGGTGACGTTGGACGATGGCTGGAAAGCTGTCGCCATGGGTATGGCCGCACAATTGTCGGCAAACCAGGGCACGGCCATTTCCAACCCACTCGACGCATCAGTGACCACTTGATCTTGCTGACCAAGTGGTAGCGGAGACGGCTAAATCGCAAGATCCACGGCGTGAGCCGCCTAGTGGGATCAGTCAACCCTTGCCTCCGATTGCCGCTATGGTTCGGACCAGCCTGTCCGCGACACAAGTCGATGCTCCAGCCGCCATGAGCATCTGCGGCAGGATCAACCATTCCAGCGTCCAGGCTGCACCAGAGCGCTCTTGCTCATGGATCAGCGCATGGTGCATTCCCGACAATTGGACTGCGTTGTAGCGGGCAAGCGTCACCAGCATCTCGGCGTCGATGGGATTGCGCTTGTGCGCCATGGCCGACGACGAACCGCCGCCCGCCCGTTGCAGCTCGTCGCCTGCCTGCGCCATCAGTGCAATGTCCTGCCCGAACTTGCCGAGGCCGCCCGTCACAAGCGACAGCCAGTTGGCCAGTTCAGCGATGCGGTCGCGCTGGCTGTGCCATTGCGGCGCGTCGCCAAGGCTTAGCTGCCGGGCCAGCGCGGCACGGATGGCGGCCCCCTTGTCTGCGAACTTCTCGAGTGTCCCGGCGGCGCCGCCGAACTGGACGACGAGAACCGATCCTCGCACCGATTGAAGCCGCTCGTGGTGGCGCACGAGCGGTTCGCACCAGCTTGTGACGCGGTCGGCCACGGAAATCGGAAACGCTGCCTGCATTCGGGTTCGCGCCATCAGCGGGCGATCGCCAAACCGATGGCCGAGATCGGCGAAGGCGACCACCTGTGCCGAAAGCCGTTCTTCCAACAGGTCGATACAGGCGCGAATTCTCAGGATCATGGCCGTGTCGATCACGTCCTGGCTAGTCGCACCGAAATGCACATGCTCCGAATGCGGCTCTCCGACAGCATGCCTGATCTGCCGCACGAGCTCCGGCACCATGACGCCGTCGCGCGCCGTTGCGTCCCTCAGGGCCTGGATTTCCGGCCGGAAGTTGTCGAGGACGCGCCCGATGGCGCTTGCTGCAGCCGCCGGGACGATGCCGAGCGCACCTTCTGCGTCGGCGAGCGCCTTCTCGAATTGCAGCATCGTCGCAAGTTCGGCCTCGACGCCGAGCAGCGTCGCCATCTTCTCATCGCCGAGAAGGCCGGACAGGAGGGGATTGTCGAATGCTGCGATCATATGTCGAAGAAGACCGTCTCGTTGATGCCCTGGAGATGAATGTCGAACTTGTAGATGTCGCCATCGCGCGGCGCGACCAGCGTTGACACCCGCTCTTTCTGCTCAATGCGCATCAGGACGGGATCCTCGGCGTTGGCGGTTTCCTCATCGCCGAAATACATGCGGGTGTGAAGGCCAATGTTGATTCCACGCGCGACGATCCAGACCGTCAAATGCGGCGCCATCTTGCGGCCGTCAAAAAACGGCACGCGACCGGGTTTGATGGTTTCGAACATGCATTCGCCCGTCGTCATGTCGGTGGGCAGCCGGCCCCAGCCGGTAAAATTCGGGTCGGCGGAGCCGCGCAGATCCGAGGGCGAATTGTAGATGCCGGCGGCGTCCGCCTGCCAGATCTCCACAAGTGCGTCGTTCAGCGGCGAGCCGGCGCCGTCGATCACCCGGATATTGACCCTGATGCGTTCGCCCCTGGTCTTGTCGTTGACCATCGCGGTGCCAAGGTCGCGTTCATAGACGCCCGAGATACCGGCAAAGTTGGGCGTCAGCCCGATATGGACATAGGGTCCCGCGGTCTGCGAGGCGCTTTCCTTCAGCCGACCGAGAGCCTGGACCATCAGTTGCCCTCGATGCGGTTTTCGAACAGCGTCGAGCGGCGGCCGCGCAGTACAATGTCGAATTTGTATGCCCGCGCATCCATCGGTATCGTTGCCTCCATGTCGAGCGCGGCGGTGAGGCCTTCAATGGCGCGGCGGTCGTTGATGGTCCGCACGATCGGGCACCTCCAGATCATCGGGTCGCCCTCGAAATACATCTGGGTGATCAGGCGCTGCGCGAAGCCGTGCCCGAAGATCGAGAAATGGATGTGCGCTGGACGCCAGTCGTTGGGTCCGTTGGGCCAGGGATATGGCCCCGGCTGGATCGTGCGGAAACAATAGGAGCCATCCTCGCCGGTGATGGTGCGGCCGCAGCCGCCGAAGTTCGGATCGAGTGGCGCGAGATAAGTCTCCTTCCTGTGTCGATAGCGTCCGCCGGCGTTGGCCTGCCATACCTCCAGCAACGCACCGGCGACGCCGATGCCGCGCTCGTCGAGCAGGCGGCCATAGACGAGGGCGCGTGGCCCGATCGCGCTTTCGCCCGGCCCGGCAAAATTGTGTATGAGGTCATTGTCCAGTTCACCGAGAATACTTTGGCCGAAGACCGGCCCCGTAAGCTCCGACAGCGTGTTGTCGAGGGAAAGAAGCGGCCGTTGCGGCGAGCGCAGAACGGACGTCTTGTAGGCCGGCGTGAAGGCCGGCGGATGCCAGTTGCGGTCGCGCGGAAAGAAGGCGCCGATTTCCGGCGTGCGGTTGGCGGGAAAGCGCGACTTGATCATGATTAACCGGCTTGAGCGTCGATTTCGTCGAACGTCTTCCTGGCGATCTTCATCGCATGATTTGCCGCCGGCACTCCGGCATAGATTGCCACATGCAGCAGCGCCTCGCGTATGTCGTCGCGCGTCGCCCCGGTATTGACGCTGGCGCGGATATGCATCGCAACCTCTTCGTCCTGCTTCAGCGCGGCGAGCAGCGCGATGGTGATCATGGAACGCTCGCGCCTGGTGATGTTAGGCCGCGACCAGACGTGGCTCCATGCAGCCTCCGTGATCAGTTCCTGGAAAGGAATGTCGAATTCGGTCTTGGCCGCCTCTGCGCGGTCGACATGGGCGTCACCCAGCACCGAACGGCGCGTCGCCATCCCTTCGACGTATCGGTCGCCGTGTCGTGGCTTGCTCATTTGCGCTCTCTTGGCATGTCGTTCAGGAAGCCACGGATCAGCCCGGCGAGCCTTTCCGGCTGCTCGACGCATGGGATGTGGCCCGCACCGGAGATGACCTCGAATCGTGCGGCGGGGATTGAGCGGGCCAGCGATTCCACCAGTTCAGGCGGCGTCGATCCGTCCTGATCGCCGACAATGCAGAGTGTCGGCACTTTGATCGCGGCGGTCGTCGCGGTGAAATCGGCGTCGCGGATAGCCGCGCAGGCAGCGGTGTAGCCGGCCGGATCCTGGCGCGTCAGCATCGTTTTATAACCCGCCAGTTCCTCGCCGCGATTCTTATGGAAATCCGGTGTGAACCATTTTCGCATCACGTCGTCGGCAAAGCTGGCGATGCCCTCCGATATGGTCGCGTTGATGCGCCCGTTCCACATCTCGGCCGTACCGATTTTCGCTGCCGTATCGCAAAGGATCAATCCCTCGATCAAATCCGACCGCGTCTTGTAAAGGCATTGCGCAATGACGCCGCCGATCGAAAGCCCGCAGATCACCGCGCGCTTTACGCCAAGATGGTCGAGCAGCCCTGCAAGGTCCGTCGCATGGGTCTCGATTGTTTGCGGCGCGCCACCCAGTTCGCTCAGGCCGTGTCCGCGCTTGTCGAAAGCAACTGATGTACAGTCGTCGGCCAGCCTTCGCTCGACCTCGTTCCAGATGCGCATATCCGTGCCGAGCGAGTTCGCGAAGACGACTGTCGGCCTGCCAGTTTTGGGACGATGCCGGTAGTGGATCGTCGCGCCATTGATGCGAGCAAAGTTCATACTTGTCATAGCTTTGGCATTCCTTTGGGCCGCATCAGCCGTTTTTGCGCGGCGATGCGGAATGGTGCGTTCGGCGCACCATAGCCTGCATACGCGCCGCGCCGTTCAACGAACTCGATAATGAATCCCTCTCCGAATGTCGGCGCATAGAGCTGAAAAAATTCGCCGTTGTCGTCGCGGTCATAAAGGATGTTGGCCGAGCGTAACCGATCGGCGACCTCCGGATCCAGACCGAAGCGCGCTTCTACGTCGTCGTAGTAGTTCATCGATATCTGAAGCGGTTCGAAGCCGTTGGCCTGCAGCTTCGCCGCCGTCGCAAAGATGTCATCCGTCGCGAGTGCCAGATGCTGGACGCCGGAACCAAAGGTTTCGGCGATGAAATGGCCAGCCAGGGTGCGGTGACTCTCGGCGCCGTTGAGCGTGAGGCGGAAGCGCTTGTCCAGACCTTCGATGACCTGGCTACGCACGAGGCCGGCCGGATCGACGATGTCGACCATGGGGGTCTTGGTCGTCCTGAAGATCGACACATAGAACAGCAGCCAACTCGGCATCTCCTCCTGTGCCATGGTCTGCCCGACATGATCGATACGGGTGAGGCCGACGCCATTGCCGGGACTTGCCGGCATGACCGGCGTAAACTCCATGTCCCAGACCTTCGCCAGGTCGGTCTTGGCATCGAGGAAGTAGATCAGTCCGCCGCCGACGCCGCGGATCGCCGGGATCGACAACTCGCCGGGCCCGACCCGCTGGTGAAAGATCTCCGCGCCCAGCGCCTCGGCGCGCGCCACCGTGGCTGCGGCGTCCTCGACCTTCAGGCCCATCGCGTATGCCGACGTGCCATGGACAACAAAGGAAGAATGGGCAAAGCCCTGCCGCTCGGTATTGACGACAATATTGATCTCGCCCTGGCGGTAGAGCGTGACTTCCTTCGAGACGTGCCGACCGGCCTCGACAAAGCCGAGCATGCGCAACAGCGATCCAAGCTGTCCGGCGTCCTGGCGATCGGCCGCGAACTCGATGAACTCGACCCCCGCAACCCCGATGCGGTCGGGCATTGGCGGGATAGCCATGTCAAGTGCCGGTTCTTCACGCCGCACCTGATCCATCAACCATACGAGCGAACGCCGTCCGTCGACGGAGATCGCCTTTGCCGACCCGCCACGGAACTGGTCGTTGAAAATCTCGAGCGACAGATAGCCGTCATAACCGGTTGCCGCGACCGCCTGCATGAACTGTCGCACCGGCAGATCGCCTTCGCCTGGCATGTTGCGGAAGTGCCGGCTCCAATAGAGCAAGTCCATTTCGATCAGCGGCGCGTCGGCGAGTTGGACAATGAAGATCTTGTCCGCGGGTATCGAACGGATGGAGCCGAGTTCAATCCTGCGGGCCAGCGTGTGGAAGGAATCGAGAACCAGCCCGACGTTCGGATGGTCAGTCCTGCGCACGATTTCCCACGCATCGCGATGATCGTTAACGTGACGCCCCCAGGCCAATGCCTCGTAGCCGACGCGCAGACCGCGCTTGGCGGCCCGCTCGCCAAGCTCGTGAAAGTCCATGGCCGCCCGGTCGATCCCGCCAAGCGAGACCGGCGACACCGACGAGCATACCAGCATCAGGTCGGTGCCGAGTTCCTGCATGACGTCGAACTTGCGCTCGGCACGATCAAAGGCGCGGTTGCGCTGGGGCTCCGGCAACCCCTCAAAATCCCTGAACGGCTGGAAGAGCGTTATGGTCAGGCCTGTGTCACCAGCCATTCGGCCGACGTCGCGCGGTGAGCCGTCAAAGGCGAGGAAATCGTTCTCGAAGATTTCGACACCGTCGAAGCCCGCGGCGGAAATTGCCGCGAATTTCTCCGCCAGGTCACCGGCGATCGACACCGTCGCGATCGACGTCTTCAAACGCGCCTCCTCCCTGGTTTATAGTGAACGAACCAGTTCGTACATAACTAAGGCAACGCTGGCAGCACCGCAAGTTTCGGCCCGCTCAGCGTTCTGCGGGAGCTTCGTCCTTGGCGACAAAACGCAACAGCATCTCGACGCTGTTGCGTTTGAGCCGCTCGAGTTGTGCCGGCGCGCCGAAGTCGCGTCCGAAGATCATCGAAAAGGTGGTGCGATTTGAAACGTTGAAGAAGCACAGCGCGCTTACTTGCCAATGGAGTTCGATCGCGTCGAGTCCCGGCCGGAAGACCCCCTCTTCGACACCGCGTGAATAGATGCGAGAGATATGGTCGATCGCAGTCACGTTCAGTTCGCGGATCGCATCCGATTGTTCGAGGTATTGGCCGTGATGGATGTTCTCGATCATCACCATGCGGATGAATTCCTCGTGTCGGTGATGGTGGTCGAACGTGAACTCCACCAGGCGTGTCAGTGCCGCCACGGGGGGCAGACCTTCGATATCCAGTTGAGCCTCGCCCTCGCGCACCTGGCGATACGCGTTCTCGAGCGCGCGCAGGTAGAGGCCTTCCTTGTCGCCGAAGTAGTAGTAGATCATGCGCTTGCTGAAGCGTGTGCGTGCCGCAATCTCGTCTATGCGCGCGCCCGACAAACCGTTCAGGGCAAACTCCTTGGAGGCGATCTCCAGGATGTGGCGGCGCGTGCCCTCAGGGTCCTGGATACGCGTCGTGCTCGTGTCCGGCGCCGGCTTTCGTTCTTTCTTGATAACGGCCATGCAGTTTGAGTTCCCGCCCCGGCGCAGCCGGCATTTGACTAAACTAACCAGTTAGTACATCATTCGCAAATCACGACGGACTCATTTACCGGCGCGTCTGGCGTGAACACAAGGGCGATCCGGGAATTGCCGCGTTTGGGCTGGGAGGCGGCCCGCACAGGGAGGAATTTCGGGAGATGGGCGACAGCCTTGTCGACCTGCTTTGCCGTCTTGCCGACGAGCACAAGGGCGCCGCCAGCGGCGACAGCGAAAAGGTCGTGATTGGCCTCGTCGGACGCGGTATTCAGTCCTCGCGCACTCCCGGCATGCACGAGCGTGAAGCCCGGCGCCTTGGCATCGGCTATTCGTACCTTTTGCTCGATTTCGACCGGCTCGGATTTCCGGACGCGGCGATCGGCGACTTGATCGCGGCGGCGGAAATTGCCGGCTTTCACGGCCTCAACGTCACGCATCCGTTTAAACAGGCTGTCATTCCCGTCCTCGATGCGCTGTCGCCGGAAGCGCGCGCGATAGGCGCGGTGAATACGGTCGTCTTTGCTGGCGGACGCAAGGAAGGCCACAACACCGACAGCTGGGGTTTCGCGGAGAGTTTTCGCGAGGCGATGACAGGCGCATCGATGGGCTGTGTCGCGATGTTCGGCGCCGGCGGAGCGGGCGCCGCAGTCGCAAACGCGCTGATGCAAATGGGCGTTGGCCGGCTGTTCGTCCTCGACAGCCAACCCGGTCGCGCCTCGGATCTTGCGTTGCGCGTGGGCGCCTTGTTCGGCGGTCGCGTCGAGACCTGGCCGGATCCGGCCGCAGCCGTGCGCATGGCAAACGGCATCGTCAACACGACCCCGGTGGGCATGGCGAGATACCCCGGAACACCGTTCGACACGGCTCTTCTGACAGCCGAAAAATGGGTCGCCGACATAATCTACTTTCCGACCGAAACAGAGTTGTTGGTCGCGGCCCGAACGATCGGCTGCAGAACGCTGCCGGGCATCGGCATGGCGATCAATCAGGCCGTCCGCGCGTTCGAACTCTTCACCGGGCGCAAGGCCGACCGCCGCGCCATGGCAGATCACTTCGAGGCCGCCGCATGAAGGCAATGACGTCTGTAACCATATGAAGACCATAGGGAGGAAATCGACATGAAAGCTGAAATCAACCGACGCCTGTTTATGGTCGCGGCAGGCGCACTCGCCGCCGGGACCGCCGTTCCCGCCTTCGCGCAGGACAAGCCGAAGCTGCGTTTCTCGGCCGTGTTCTCGGAACAGGACATCCGGGCCGAGATGATGAAAATGTTCGCCGACGCCATCAAGGACGACTTTGCCTTCGAGGGTTATTACGGCGGCAACCTGTTCAAGCAGGGCACCGAACTTGTCGCCATCCAGCGCGGCAACCTCGAGATGGGCAACGTTGCCCCGCAGGACATCTCCAAGCAGATTCCGGGGTGGTCTATCGTCACTGCCGGCTACCTGTTCCGTGACGCCGCGCACGTGAAGGCGTTCTTTGCCAGCGATGCCGGTGCGGAGCTGAAGCGGATGACCGAGGACCAGCTCGGCGTGAGGGTGCTCGGCCCCACCTATTTCGGCCTGCGCCAGGTCGGTCTGAAGCCGGACAAGGAAATCAAGACTCCCGCCGACATGGCTGGCATCAAGCTGCGTATGCCGGGTGGCGACGCCTGGCAATTCCTCGGCCAGGCGCTCGGTGCGAACCCTACGCCCATGGCCTACGCCGAGGTCTATACCGGCCTGCAGACAGGCGCAATCGACGGGCAGGACAACCCGTTGCCCAACGTCGAGAACATGAAGTTTTACGAGGTCATGTCGCAGATCGTGCTTACCTCGCACCTTGTCGGTTTCGACCTTCTCAGCATCTCGAAAAAGGTGTGGGACGAGATAGGGGCCGAGAAGCAGGCAAAGGTCCAGGCCGCCGCGGACAAGGCGATCGACTTCTCGACAGAGAAACACCTGACGCGCGAGAAGGAACTCGTTGAAACATTCAAGGGCAAGGGCCTGAAGATCTACGAGCCCGATGTCGCAGCATTCCGCAAGCATGTGCAGGAGCAATATCTTGCCTCCGACCTGGCCAAGGAATGGCCTGCCGGGATGGTCGACAAGATCAACGCGCTTTGACGCGACGAACGCGCCGGCCGGTCCGCTTGCGACCGGCTGGCCGGTTTGGCCAGACGCCCGTCAGGGAGGCATCATGAACCCGGGATTGAGAAAGGTCGGCGGCTGGCTCTACCGGCGCGCCGAGAACGCCATCGCCATCGCAATCGGCGCCATGTTCGCGGCGTTTCTGCTGCAGGTTGCCTTTCGCTACCTTCTCAACTGGCCGACCGGCTGGAGCAACGAGCTCACCGTCGTACTCTGGATCTGGGTCGTGCTGTTCGGCGCAGCGTTCGTCGTTCGTGAAGAAGAGGAAATCCGTTTTGATCTCCTCTACGCCACAGTCGGTCCGGACATCAGGCGGGTAATGACGCTTGCCTTCGCAATCGCTCTCGTCGCGCTCTATGGCTGGTCCTTTCCGGCCGTCTTCAGCTACGTGACCTTCATGAAGGTCGAGAGCACCGCCTACCTCAAGATACGCTTCGACTGGCTGTTCTCGATCTATCTCGTCTTCGTGGTCGCCGTGATCGCCCGCTACCTATGGCTGGCGTGGCGTGCTCTGCGCGGCGAAGCACCGGCGGAATTCGACCCCACGAAAGCGAGCTCCGGCGTATGAATCTCGCGAGCCCCTTTTCGCTGTCAGTCGTTGCGATCACAGCGCTGGCCCTGCTTGGCCTGCCGATCGGTCACTCGATGATCGCCGGGTCGATCCTTTATCTCTGGCTTGCAGGGCTGGACATGGGCACGTCGGCCGAGCAGCTCCTCAACGGGCTCTACACAAGCTACATTCTGCTTGCCGTACCGATGTTCATTCTCGCCGCGGAGTTGATGAACGCCGGGACAATGACCGACCGGCTGCTGCAATTCTGCAACGCCGTTGTCGGCCGTTTCCGCGGCGGCCTGGCGCAAGTCAACGTGCTGCAGTCGATCATCTTCGCCGGCATGTCCGGCTCGGCCATCGCCGACGCCGCGGGCACCGGCAAGATGATGCAGCAACTCATGACCAGGGATGGCAAGTACCCGGCGAGCTATGCCGCTGCGCTGACAGCCGTCACCTCGGTCATCGGCCCGATCATTCCTCCGTCGATTCCGCTGGTCATCTACGCGCTGATCTCGGATGCATCAATCGGCTACCTCTTCATTGCGGGTATCGTGCCGGGCCTTCTTCTCGCCCTGTCGCAGATGATCATCGTCGCCATCGACGCGCGCCGGAAAAACTTTCCGGTCGAGAAGCCGGTGCCGCTCAGGGAATTTCCGGGGATCACCTTGCGCGCATTTCCGGCGCTGATGCTGCCGGTCGTTCTGCTGGTCGGCATAAGGGGCGGGGTGATGACCCCGACCGAGGCCGCGGCGGTCGCCGCCGGCTACGCGCTGCTCATCTCGGTCGCAATCTATCGCAGTGTGACGCCGGGCCAGCTCTACCATGCGCTTCTCAACAGCGCCCGCACCACCGCCTCGATCGGCATGCTCATCGCCGGCGCCCTGGTGTTCAACTACGTTGTCACGGTTGAGAACATTCCGCAGTCCCTGTCGGTGATCCTGAAGTCCTGGGATCTTTCGCCGATGGGTTTCCTGATCCTGGTCAACATCCTGCTGCTGCTCCTGGGCTGCGTGCTGGAGGGCACGACTATCCTGCTGGTAATCGTGCCGGTGCTGATTCCGACGGCGCAGGCGCTCGGTGTCGACATGGTGCATTTCGGCGTAATGGTCGTCGTCAACATCATGCTTGGGCTGGTCACCCCGCCCTACGGCTTGCTGCTGTTCATCATGACCCGCATCGCAGAGGTGCCGCTGCGCGACCTGGTGCACGACGTAATGCCGTTCCTCTACGCCATGATTGCCGCCCTGATGCTGATCACCTTCTTCCCATCGCTGGTGCTGTGGCTGCCGCGCCTGCTGGGCTATCAAGGATAGGACCATGACCAAGCCGATCTTCGTTCTCAACGGCCCCAATCTCAACCGGCTCGGCATGCGCGAGCCGGAGATCTATGGGCGGACGACACTCGCAGAAATCGAGGCGATGTGCCGTGACGCCGCCGGCGACCATCCGATCCGTTTTCACCAGTCGAACATTGAGGGCGAAATCGTCAACTGGGTGCATGAGGCGATCGACGACGGCGCGGGCATTCTGATCAATCCCGCGGGTTTGAGTTTTGTTTCGATCCCGGTGCTCGATGCGCTCAAAATGTTTCCGGGCCCGATCGTCGAACTGCATATCTCGAACATCCATCGCCGCGAGGAGATCTATCATCGGTCGCTGGTATCGAAGGTCGCCACCGGCGTGATCGCGGGGCTCGGCGCCGCGGGCTATCCGCTCGCGATCCGCTGGCTCATGGACCAGATAGACGGATAGTTTATCGCCATGCCTGAACCCTGTATCATCGCTGTTGCGATCACCGGCTCGCTGCCGCGCAAGGAAGACAATCCTGCGGTGCCGATCAGCGTGGCCGAACAGATCGAGTCGACCCAGGAAGCCTTTGAAGCAGGTGCGTCGCTGGTGCACATCCACGTGCGCAATGACGATCAGAGTTCATCGTCTGAACCAACGCGCTTCGCTGCCGTTCAGGCGGGGGTGCGTAGGCACTGCCCCGGTATGATCGTCCAGTTTTCGACCGGCGGGCGCGGTCGTGATCCTGCCGCGCGTGGCTCGGCACTTTATCTGAAGCCGGACATGGCCTCGCTTTCGACCGGTTCGGTCAACTTCCCATCCATCGTCTACGAGAACCATCCCGCCCTGATCGGTGATCTCGCAACCGCGATGAAGGCAAATGGCGTGCTGCCGGAAATCGAGATCTTCGACCTGTCGCACCTTCACACTGCCAGGCGGCTGGCCGACGCGGGACTTTTAGGTGAGCGCCCGCACATCCAGTTTGTCATGGGCGTGCAAAACGCACTGCCTGCGGAGGAGAGATTGCTCGATGTGCTCCTCGGGGAAGCGAAACTCCTGTTTCCACAGTCCACCTGGACAGCGGCCGGAATAGGCCGCAACCAGACGATCGTAATGCAATGGGCGTTGGCGCGCGGAGCAGACGCAGTGCGCACCGGACTTGAGGATAACATCAGGATCACCAGGGAACGCCTGGCGCGCAGCAACGCCGAGCTTGTCGAACTCGCGGCGGCCTCAGTCGAGAAGTTTGGCCGGCGCGTGGCCACCGTCAACGAGGCGCGCCAAACGCTGGGCCTGGCGTCAGGATCGTAATTCCTGGGCCGCAACTTCGCGCCCCGCTGTCGGACCTGTTGCGCCTTGGCAACGTCCTGGCACGGCGCTAAGGACGATTTCTTGACTAGCACTCAGCCTTGGTAACGACTTCGTTCCCACAGAGATCGCCAAGGAACGCAGTCGTTGCGTTCCATGGGGAGTACTCGTGGGGCTGAAGGAGCACGGCCGGAGCAGGGCGCGAATTACGGCGACGGTGCACTATTTTCTTTTCCCGGCAGCCGCGTCTTTGCGCCGATTCCACGCGACGGCGGCTGACGCTTCGCTCGTCTGCCGTGCCTGGCTCAACGCGGTCGCCGCAGCATCGGGACGAGCGTCGGCGATGAACCGACCTGGATCGCGCCGAGCGGTTCGAAGCCGTGGCGCCGGTAGAACGGAATGTTGCGCGGGTTCGAGGATTCCAGATAGGCGGGCGCGTGATCGCGATCGCACTGCGCGAGCGCGTACGCCATCAAGGCGTCGCCGTGACCTTCGCCCTGATGCGCCGGGTCGACGCCGATCGCGGGCAAGTACCAATGCGGTTCAGTCGGGTGGTACTTGGCCATCTGCTCGAATATAGCGGCGACTTCAGGGGCAAGGGAGGGCGCAACCGTGCTCTCGACAAGCGCACCAAGCCCTTCCTCGTCGGGATGCACACCGGGCGACAGCCACAGCGCCGTCCCGACATAGCCATCGGTGCAAAAGCCGCTTCCGTTTGAGAATGCCCTGGCCCCGAACGCGCGGACCAGTCGCGGCATGGCCGCAAGGTACTGGTGTGCATGTGGCCAGGTCCATCGCGCCATGGGATCGGCTGCAAACGCCAGCACGATGGTTCCGATCGCCGGATCTTCATCGGCAGCGGCCATCACTCTCACTGTCGGCGATTTCATGCTGCCCTCCAAGCGACGCAAATGGTTCGGCGAGGCGCCCGCGCCGGCAACGGGCGCCGCAAAAAGCGGGCAGGGATCAGTCCATCGGAACCCGCCCCACATCTGGCTACCAGATTTCGCCTCCGGCGTTAAGTTTAACGCCTGACGCAACCAGTTGTTTCGAGAAACGGAAAGGAAACCCCCGAGCAAGGAGACAGCAGCGATGACGAAACACAAGACAGGAACACGCGAGGAATGGCTCGGAGCGCGGCTCGCGCTGCTCGAGGCGGAGAAAAGGCTCATGCGGCAGAGCGACGAGCTGGCGCGACAGCGACAGGAGCTGCCATGGGCTCGGATCGACAAGAAGTATCTGTTGGAGACCGAGGAGGGCAGCGCCTCGCTCGCCGACCTCTTCCAGGGGCGCTCGCAACTCCTCGTCTATCATTTCATGTTCGGCTCCGGGTACCGACTCACCGATGAGCGCCAAGGATGCACCGGATGCTCCTCGATCGCCGATCACTTCGACTGCGTCATCCCCCACCTGAACGGCCGCGACATTACCCTGGTTTGCGAATCGATCGCCCCGTTGCAGGAGATCCAGGATTACAAGCAGCAAATGGGCTGGCGCTTCCCGTGGGTTTCGTCGCTCGGGAGCGATTTCAAATACGACTTCGGCGCCGCCTTCACCGAAGAGCAGCAGAGAGACGGCGCCGAATACAACTATCAGCATGTCGACAGGGCCGAGCCGCAGAAGGAGGGAATGAGCGTCTTCGCGCTCCAGGACGGTGCCGTCTACCACACCTACTCGACCTACGCCCGTGGCACCGAGGCGTTTATGGGGGTCTACCGTTTCCTCGACCTGGCTCCGCGGGGAAGGAACGAGAACGGGCTCGAGTTCCCCCAGGCGTGGTGGCGCCGCCATGACGAGTACGGCAATCGCTGAGTGTCATGGGACGACCGCGAGTTACGGTGACAATGCACTATTTTCCTTTCTGCCTGCCGTGCCTTCGATCCGTAATGCCGCGGTGGGCGCGATCCGCCTCCCGAAGACAGTTTGCGTCCGCCCTGCCGCCGGGCCGGTTTAGCCCAGCGGCATCTTCTCGAAGGTCTTCAGCGCGGTATCGATCTTGTCCCAGGGGAGGGCGCGGCTGCCGTAGGTGACAACGGTCGGATTGAAACGGCTCGGATCGTCGAGGCTTGCGGCATGGACCGTGATCGGCTCCGGCATGGCGGTGTACGTCAGGTAAACCGGGGTTCCGCAGACCGGGCAGAAGGAATGGATTTTGACATTTCCGTTGTCCGCCGCGACACGCCAGTCCGTCGCCGTGCCGGTGATGGCCACGTCCGCTCGCGACGGAAACGTCAGATAGGATCCATGACCGGTGCCGCTTCTTTTCTGGCAGTCGTTGCATTGGCAGTGGTTTTCGAAGATCGGAGCTGCCTTTGCCTCGTAGCGGACTGCGCCGCACGCGCATCCGCCGGTGTAGAGGTTGCTCATCTGCTGGGTCCTTTGTCCTGGGTCAGGCCGCCAGTTCGGACGCGCGCGGCCTGGCGAAGACGTCGATCGCCTGGCCCGTTTCGAGGAAGGATTTCAGGCTGGAAAGGACGATCGGCCAACCCTTTTTGATGCCGTTCGCCATGCCGCTGCCGGCTTCGAGTTCGTCATGGCTGACCGTCAGCCGGACCATGGCCTCGTATTCCTCGAGCTCGAAGGTCACCCGGCTGTAGCTCGCCGGATCGGACGCCTGCGAAGCGTTTGCCCAGGTGATGACGAGACGGGTCGGCGGCGACACCTCGACGACCTTGCCGACGAGCTCGACGGTCCGTTCGTCATTGGCGCGGATGTGCTGCCAGTTCGAGCCGGGCTTCCAGTCGGAGACGTTCTCGTGGCCCCAGTAGCGCCGTGCGAGGTTCGGTTTGGTTATCGCCTCGAACACCTTTCCCGGTGTCGAGACAATATAGGTCGTGTAAGTAAAGCTCATCGTTTCCCTGGTCATTGCTACGCTCCTTTTGTTTCGCGAGCATAGGTAGACGGGGAAACCGGGTTCGTGTGAGTGACAATCTTGTCGCGAATTGCATCTGATATGAAAAAAGGTTGACGCATGACGCGCTGGCAGCTTGCTCATGGACGGCATCTCGATCTTGGCGCGCAATCGTTGCTGATGGGGATTTTGAACGTCACGCCGGACAGTTTTTCCGACGGCGGAGAATTCGACCGGCCGGAGCGGGCGCTGCAGCAGGCGCGGCGCATGATCGGCGAGGGCGCGGCGATCATCGATGTCGGCGGCGAATCCACCCGGCCCGACGCCGGCACCGTTTCGGCGCGCGAGGAACAAGCGCGCATCCTGCCGGTCATCGAGGCGCTGTCGTCCGACGGCGGCAGCCTGGTTTCGGTCGACACCTACAGGGCGGAGACGGCGCGGCTGGCGGTCGCCGCGGGCGCGCATATCGTCAACGACGTGCATGGCCTGCAGCGCGAACCCGACATCGCGCAGGTTGCGGCGGAAACCGGCGCCGGCCTGGTCATCATGCACACCGGGCGCGGCCGCGAAAAACTGGCGGATGTGATCGCCGACCAGTTCCTGTTCCTGAACAGATCGCTGGAGATCGCGCGCGACGCCGGCATCGCGGACGAGCGGATTGTGCTCGACCCCGGCTTCGCCTTCGCCAAGGACGGCGACGAAAACCTCGAGCTCATGGCTCGCTTCGGTGAATTGCGCGCGCTCGGTTTTCCATTGCTCGTCGGCACGTCACGCAAGCGCCTTGCCCGTCACCTGGTCGGCGGAAGTGACGAGGGGCGAGACGTCGGCACAGCGGCAACAAGCGTCATCCTGCGGCTGAAGGGCGCTTCGATCTTTCGCGTCCACAACGTCGCCGTCAATCGCGACGCACTGGCATTCGCCGACGCGGTGCGCGAGCGCGAGACCGGGGAAGAGATCAGGCGGGCTCGGTGACGACGCCGATCCGCCGATAGACGAATTGTTCGTCGTTCGAAGGAATTGCCGCAGCACGTTGGGCTTCGTCGATCAGCATGGCCATGCGCGCATGGATCGGCGATTTCGCGCAAGCCGGGTCCGTCGCGGCGGCGTCGCCGGCGATCGCCATCGCCTGGCAGCGGCAGCCGCCCCAGTCGATCTCACGCCGTTCGCAGCTGCGACAGGGCTGCTGCATCCAGTCGGTGCCGCGAAAGGCGTTGAATGCCGGCGAATCGGTCCAGATTTCGGCCAGGCTGCGCGGTCCGAAACGCTCAAAACTGAGCGACGGGATGGTCTGTGCGGCATGGCACGGCAGCACGGTGCCGTCCGGCGCCACCATGAACGCGTCGCGCGCCCAGCCGCCCATGCACGGCTTGGGATAGATGGCGAAATAATCCGGCGTGACGAAATCGATGTTCATGATGCCGGTGAGCCGTTCGCGCGCCGCCGCGACGATCTCCGCCTGACGGTCGACCGCAGCACGCTCGGGCATCAGTTGATCGCGATTGGTCAGCGCCCAGCCGGCATACTGCACGTTGGCGATCTCAAGCCGCTCCGCGCCGAGCGAGAGCGCCAGGTCGATGAATTCCGGCACTTCCTCGATGTTGTGGCGATGGATCGGCGCGTTGATGGTAAGCGGCAGGCCGGCTGCGCGGGCGCGGCGTGCCGTCTCCAGCTTCTTTTCGTGGCCGCCTTTGTGATTGCCGATGCGGTCGGTGGTCGCCGGCCGTGCGCCTTGAAAACTCAGTTGCAGATGGTCGAGCCCGGCTTCGGCAAATGCCTCGATGCGGCCTTCGGCAATGCCGACGCCGGCGGTGATCAGGTTGGTGTAGACGCCGCGCGCCGAAAGCCCGGCGATCAATTGCTCGAGGTCGCGGCGCAGCGTCGGTTCACCGCCCGACAGATGCACCTGGAGAACGCCGAGATCGGCGGCCTGCGAGAACAGATCGAGCCAGGTCTGCGTATCGAGTTCGCGATTGGCCTTCAGCAATTCGAGCGGATTGGAGCAATACGGGCATTGCAGCGGGCAGCGATGCGTCAGTTCCGCCAGCATGCCGATCGGAGGGAGAAGGGGCTCGCTCATAGTTTTACCAGCAGCTTGTCCGACCATTCTTGCAGGAAGGCGACGACGTCGGCCGCCACCGCCTCCTGTTCGGCGTCATAATCCGCGGCAAGCTCGGCGATGATGTGGCCGACCGTGGACCGTCCATCGCAGCGGCGCAATATATCGAGGCTAATGTCGTTCGGCCAAAACACCTTTTCCGGCGAGAGCACGGCGAACGCCTGCCGCACGGGATCGTACTGTATGCGCACGTGCTTCGGCAGCGACGGCACCGATCGCGACGACACCAAAGCTCTTTCGCGTAGCGCCATCATTGGGCTGGCTCCGGACGGAAGGCGCCGGGCGGGATGTTTCCGGGCTCGCCATAGGCGTGTTGAAGCGCGTCGAGCATGACCCACAGTATATCGCATTTGAACACCAGCGCATCGATCGCCTGCTGCTGGCGTTCCGCCGTGTCGGCATGGCCGAGCACGTAGGCGAGGGCGAAGTCGGCGTCGCGCGAGGCCTGTTCGGGCCGTCGGCTGAAATAGGCCAGCGTATCCTCGGTGATGTAATCGTATTTGGCCAGCATCGCCGGAACCCGTTCGCCGATGATGAGCGGCGAGAACATCTCGGTCAGCGACGATGCGACCGCCTCGAACAGCGTCCGGTTCGTGCAAAAGGCGAGGTAGGCGCCGACCGCGAAACGTGTCGCCGGCAGCGCCAGCCTTTCGCTCTTCACGTCATCGGCATCGAGGCCGAGCGAGGTCGCCAGATGCAGCCAGCGCGCGATGCCGCCGCTCCAACCGTCCTCGCCATCATGGTCTTCGATGCGTTTGCGCCAGGCGGCGCGAAACGCCGGATCCTGCGCATGTGCGAGGATCATGGCGTCCTTGCGCGGGATGACGGCTTGGTAGCTATAGCGGTTCAGCGCCCAGGCCTGCATCTCGGTCCTCGACAGCGCACCGCTGGTCATCCTGTGATGGAAAGGATGGCGGTTGTGATAGCGCTCGGCGCCGACCTGCCGCAGCACGGCTTCGAGCTCGCTGGAGGACAAGCCGTTCCTGGCCGCGTCGTGGAAATCGCTCAAAATTCCATCTCCATACCGTCGCGGGCGACTTCCCAGCCAGCCGCTTTGACCGCTGCGTGTTCGGCGGAATTCTCGTCGAGAACCGGATTGGTGTTGTTGATGTGGACGAAGACACGGCGGCCGATCCTCAACTCGGCCAGGCCGGCGATCGACCCATCGTCTCCCGACATGGCCAGATGCCCCATGCGCGCACCGGTCTTTTGGCCGACGCCGGCGGCAATCATCTCGTCGTCGGTGTAGACCGTGCCATCGAACAGGACGCAGGCGGCATCGGCCAGGCGCTTGCGCAGGGCCGCATCGATGCGCGCGCAACCCGGGATATAGAAGACGGAGCCGCGACTGCCGGCACCGCCGATACGGACGCCGATCGTGTCGCCGGCGTCGGAACTGAAATTGGCTTCCGGCCGGCTTCTTTCCTCGAGATAGAGGGCTATCTTGCCGGGCACGGGAAAACTCTCGACAGTCACGCCGGTGTCGTGGCCGTCTGCGTCGCAGATCGCCAGTTCTTCCGCCGGCGGCAAGGTGCGTCGCGGCACGAGCGCCGGATCGAGGACATTGAAGATCGAATTCGCCTCCAGCGTCGCCAGCACCTGTGTCGTTGCGTAGATGGCGAAGGGCTGCCGCTCACGCAGGCTGAGCAGGCCGGCGACATGATCGACATCGGCATTGGTCAGCACCACCGCGCGGATGGGCGTCGAACGCAACGGCGCATCATGCGCCGGCTGCAATTCAGGCGTTTGCGCAATCTGCTGGCGAATATCGGGCGAGGCGTTGAAGAGAACCCAGCCGGCCCCATCCACTGATGCGGCGATGCTTGATTGGGTTCGCGAATGCACGCCAGCCGTCCCGGTGCGAGCCGCGCGGCTCAGGCGAAAGTTGCAATTCCACTGCGGAAAGCCGCCGCCTGCCGCCGAGCCGATGATCTTCAAGCGCATTGCAATGCCCGCTCTGCGGCTTGTTCAACCAACAGCAGATCTTCGACCGCGAATGGATTCGCGCCCGCATTGAACGCGTCAAAGCCTTTCACGAAGACCTCGCGCGGCAAGACAGTGCGTGTCCCCGTTGCCGGGGACACGCACCTCTGCGGCCTACTTCTTGGGAGTAATTTCAGCAGGCAGATACCGCGAAATCTCGAAGCCCGCAGCAACTTGGCACATGGTCGGTTTTGTCCAGCTCTTCTTCATGGCATATCTCCTCTTCTACCAGCCCGAAGGGGCCGATCCTTTTCTCAGTCAACCATTGCTGGGCACCATTGCAATGGCTCGTCCATCAGCTCTCAAAATGGACAAATGAAACGGCAGGTTCTGAAAAGTCGAAAAACAAGAAAATAACAATGCTCATGCTCAATTGCTAATCACATAAGGCTTCCTTTCCTCCAGCGGAAGGTTGGCACGTTCCCATCCATCGGCGCCGGGCGGATACCAGATCACCGAACTGTAGCCCCATTCGATGGCCCGTTTCGCAGCATTCCACGACATCCAGCAATTCGTCATGCAATAGAACAGAATGGCACGCGACTTGTCGGGACCGGCTTCGGCCGCGAGGCCTTGGCGAAAATAGTTGGCGGTCTCCTCGGAGATAGCACCGTAACCGACATTGGCCAGCCAGGTGCTGCCTGGGATGTCCTTTCTGATCTTGGCTCTCCAAATCGTTCCCGCCGGCAAATTAGCCGGCTTCGGCGTGTTAGGCATGACGTCGAAGAACACCGCCTTCTTCTCCCGCCACAGCGCCTCCGCCTCCGCCGTCGTCACGACCTTCGCGCCCTGCAGCGTCTGCGGCACCGGCGCCCGATAGTCGTCCATCCGGTAGCCACCGGGCTCGGCGATATCGCCAGCCCACATCGGTTCGGTCAGACCGAGAAGGCTCGCGGCAACCAGCAAAATCGTCTCCTTTCCCTTCATGCGTTTCTCGTCATTGCGTGATCGGATTATCGTGTTCGTCGATCAGCGGCACATCGTAGTCCAGCAGGATCCTGGTGATCTCCGCCTGGTTTTCCCTGATCACCCGGTTGAGCGTCCGCTTCCATTCCTGGTCGGATGGACGCACGCCCATGGTGATGCGGTATGACATGCGCGAGCCGGTCTTTTCCTTCACCAGCGGAACGATCGTGAGATCGGCGCCGAGTTGCTTGGCGTAGTAGCCTGCCATCGGTCCCCACATGACCGCCGCATCGATCTTGCCGGCGAGCATGTCCTTGATCATGACTTCCCCCATTGAAGGGGTGAGGCGGGTATCCACCGCAAGCGGATAGATCTTTGCCGTTCGCATGAGCTTGTTGGCGGCCATGTTGGCAGTCGGCGGTGTGCTTTCGACGACGCCGATCCTCTTGCCAGTGAGTTTCGGATCCTCGATGGTCTCGACGCCTTCCATGCCGTTGCCCTTCGGGTGCACCAGCACATAGGACGAGCGATAGTAGGCGTTGGTGTTCTGCACCAGTTCATCGCCCTGGGCATAGCCCATGATAATGTCGCATCGGTTGGCGGCCAGCGTGTTGCGCACGAAGCCGGCGACAAGAGGAAACCATGTATAGGCGACGGACTTTCGGCCGGTTTTCGCGGCAACCAGGTCGGCCAGCCGGTTTTCGAAGCCTTCGCCGCTCTCGTCGGTGAACGGCATATTCGAAGGATCGGCGCAGACGCGCAGAATGTCTGGGTCGACAAGTTCGCCCGCGGCACCAAGGCCGGCGTCCTGCGCCTGGGCGTTCGCAGGCAGCAAGGCGAGTGCGCCGAGCATCGGCAGGACAAAACACAGCTTCAACGCGTCACGGCCAATCATATCATCCACCCATACAGGATGCTTCGGCATCCTTCGCTGCCTGTGGCTTGTCTGCTTTCTTCGGCGGCCTGCCGCGCGGCGCCGCACCGTCGGCGCGGGCACGCAGATAGACGTAGAGATCATCCATGTAGCAATAGACGTTCTTGTTGTCGCCAAAGGCAGGCATGACATTTTCCTTGCCGCCGCCGACATTCTTGCGGCCCTCGGCGACGATCGAGATGAAGGTGGCGTAATCCATTGTTTTCAGGCTGTTGAGCAGGGCCGGCGCATAGCTCGAACCGGTGCCGTCCGGTCCGTGACAGACATGGCAATCGGAGTGATACCGGCGGTAACCGCTGAACGTATACCAGTCGACGGCTCCGTTTTCGATCTTGAAGGTCGGATTTCCGTCCGCGTCGAAATGCTTGCCGCCTTCTTCCGTCACCGCCTTGGCTTTTTCAGCGCTGTCCTGGGCATGCGCGAGGCTTGAACTTGCCAGAGGCAGCGCCAGGGCGAGAGCGGAAATTACAATGCGAACGGACATTCAGCTACTTCCTTGATTTCTTGATTTCGCCTGCACACGGTTTTGCTGTCGTGAAGCGGCATGGATCGATGTGGGTGCGCGGCGAAATTGAGAGCCCGGTCCTGGCTTCCCGGTGATCCGGGCTCTCGCTTTTCAAGCCTTGGTCTTCTCAAAAAACCGAGGCGTGCCTATGGTTCCCGTGTTTCAGTCGTTCCCGTTTTTATCAGTCCGGGAGACCGAAGACGGTGAGCTGGCCGCCCAGCGTCGTGTAGTCGGCAAGTGCTGCGTAGCCACCGACCGCGCCCAGACCAGCAGTCCCAACAACCGCAGCCTCGTCGCCTTGCGCACGGCCCTGATCGACGGCGCCATGCCAGGCAGCGGCGTTGTCGGGCGAAAGCAGTCCGCCTGCCAGACCGATACCGGCCCATCCGCCGACGCCGGACAGAACGGCGATATACTGCTTGCCGCCATGCTCGTAGGCCGTGATGTTGCCGATGATGCCGGACGGGGTCTTGAACTTGTAGAGTTCATTGCCGTCATGATCGACTGCCTTGATGTAGCCCTCGAGCGTGCCGTAGAAGACGACGTCGCCGTCGGTCGCCAGCGCGCCCGACCAGACCGAGAACTTCTCGGGCTTGGACCAGACGATCTCGCCCTTGGCAGCATCCCAGGCAATGAAGTTGCCCATGTGGTCGGCTCCGGGGGGAGGATACATCGACACGGTGGCGCCCACGTAAGGCTGACCGGCGGTGTAGCTCACCTTGTAGGGCTCATAGTCCATGCAGACATGGTTTGTCGGCACGTAGAACAGACCGGTCTTCGGCGAATAGGTCGCCGGCTGCTGGTCCTTGGTTCCAAGCGCGGCCGGGCAGATGCCCGTCGAGTTGGTGTCTTCGCCGTTCTGCTGGGTCGAATATTTGGCGACCACCTGCGGGCGGCCGTACTGGTCGCTGCTGGGGTCCATGTTGACTTCCGTCGCCCAGTTCACTGCCGGATCGTATTTCTTGGCGACGAGAAGCTCGCCATTGGCGCGATCCATGGTGTAGGCAAAGCCATTGCGGTCGAAGTGCACCAGCACATCGCGCTTGGCGCCCTTGATGTCCATGCCGTCGACAAGGATCATCTCGTTGACGCCATCATAATCCCACTCGTCATGCGGGGTCATCTGGTAGAGCCACTTGGCCATCCCGGTATCCGCATCGCGAGCCATGATCGTCATCGACCAGCGATTGTCGCCGGGCCTCTGGACCGGGTTCCAGGTCGATGGATTGCCGGTGCCGTAGTAGATCAGGTTAAGCTTGGGATCATAGGCGTACCATCCCCAAGTCGTGCCGCCACCGGTCTTCCACTGCTCGCCTTCCCAGGTGTTCGTGCCCGAGTCCGCGCCGACTGGTTTGCCAAGATGGGTAGTCTTTTCGGGATCGATCAGGGTTTCTGCATCGGGTCCCGTCGAATAGGCCCGCCAGGCAAGCTTGCCATCCGAAAGATTGTAGGCCGAGAGGTGGCCGCGAACACCATATTCGGCGCCAGAGATGCCGACGATAACCTTGTCCTTGACGACCACAGGCGCCGACGTGCCGGATTCGCCCTTTCCGCCGTCGATCTGATCGCCGTTCTTGACCGTCCAGACGACTTTGCCGGATTTGGCATCGAGCGCCACGACGGTGGTGTCGGCCTGGTTGAGGATGATCTTGCCGTCACCATAGGCAACGCCACGGTTGACCGTGTCGCAGCACATGATGCCAATAACATTCGGGTCTTGCTTGGGCTCGTATTTCCAGAGGATCTTTCCGTCATTCTTGAGATCGAGAGCATAGACGGTGTTCGGGAACGGCGCGTGGACATACATCACATCGCCGATGACCAGCGGCCCGCCTTCATGGCCGCGCAGCACGCCAGTGGAGAAGGTCCACTTGACCTGCAGGTTCTTCACATTGTCCTTGGTGATCTGGTTGAGCTTGGAAAAGCGGGTGTTGGCGTAGTCACCCGTCTGCATCACCCAGTCCTTGGGATTCTCGGCCATTTTCATCAGTTCTTCATTGGCCGACGTCATGTGGACCGCGCCGAACGACATGAGCGCCGCGGTCGTTAGTAGGTAGGCAGTTTTCGCTAATACACGCATCAAAGTCCTCCCAGGGTGCACAATGACGAATCGTCCGTTGAGCCCACCAGGGCTTGCCCAAGCGATTCATGTGGGGGAAGTATTTCCGGCAGCGTGTCACGACCTAAGCCGAATGAGCAGAGGGCACCGTTACTGCCCATCCCACCTGGCCTACGAAAGACTGTCGCCGCTCCCTAATTGACGGTGACGCCCTTGAAGCCGGAAACAGGATGAAGCTATGTCATCCCCAGAAGGAAGGCAAGAAAAATCACTTCCACCTATGTTGCACTGCAATATAGAGAAATAGATATGAAAAAATCAGGACGGAAAGCTATTGATCGACTGTGGATGAAGCGCGATTTATATAAGTGGTTAAATTTTACGTATTTTTTGGGCGAAATGTATTGATTTTTATTTAGGAATATTCGTTGGAGCGTATGGTTTTAAGTATGCGGGCGTCGCTTCGGTTGCCGATAGTGGAGGAGACCTGAAATCAAGCTCAGCAGCAGGATTCGGAGCCGATGTTCGTGCTGTGGGGGAGGCCTTTTGCCGGCCGGGACGGCCCTGTCCTTTGGTACTATATGGCCTGCATGAGAACTTGACGGGCGTGGCGGCAGGAGGCCAACTGGTGCGGTGATCCGTCTCGATCCAAAGGGCTCGATCTGTCACGTTCCGGGCCAATCGGAGGTTCCCCATGATCAGATATGTTGGCTTTTCGAGCTTGCCGCTGTTGCTCACGTCGGCCCTGGCCTTCGCCAATCCCGCTGGCGCCGCCTCGGATTATCCGACGGTGACGGTTGTCGACTATGTGCTCGGCTGCATGCAGACGAATGGCCAGACACGTCAGGCGCTGGAGAGCTGTTCCTGCTCGATCGACGTCATCGCCTCGATCCTGCCATTCGAGGATTATGAAAGGGCCGAGACCTTCAAGAGCATGTCCCTGACGACAGGGGAGCGTTCGGGCCTGTTCCGCGAAAGCGCGCCGGCAAAAGCCGCAAGCACCGGACTGAAGCGCGCGCAGGCAGAAGCCGACGTGCGCTGCTTTTAGACGCCGTGTAAGACCGCCGACGGCGGCTGCATGCGGCTTCGAGGGTTCAAAGCCCCGTAGCCTCCAGCGGCCATTGATTGCGAAATACCTTGCCATCCGTATCGATCGCTTCGACCTGGATCTGGCCAGTGCCGTGCGCGGTGAAATCGAACCGGAAATTGGGATCTTCCGAAATCGATATCCCCCCTTCCATCGACAGGATCAGCCGGTCTGCCTGCGAGACCGACAGTTTCTGAACGAAATGCGCGGGGATGAAATACTGGGTCAAGGGGTTGCGCTGCAGGCCCGAATTGTTCGGGTGGCGGATCATCAGCTGCAATTCCTGCGCCTTTGTCATCGTCTCTTGCGGCGGGAATTGGCGCAGCTTCATCTGCCCCATCGTCGCCATCGCCTCGTCCTGGTTCTTGAGCGCCGGGGCGGAGCATCCGCCTGACGCCTTGACGAAGGTCTGGGCCATGTGAAGCTCGCCGCCCTGCGTCTCTGCTATGGCACGCAGATAGGAATAGTCGTCGACCCGCACGCGCGTCGACAGATGCGTCACGCCGGCGTCCTTGCCGATCTCGAACGTCGCCGCCACCGGCGCTGGATTGACGTCGATGATCAAGGTGACGGATTTGATGCCGGCGGGCGCCCTGGCCGGGTCGATATAGATGTCGACGGGCACGATGGCGGCATCCTGCGCCCGCTTCGGCGCCTCGATCCTGACGACGCCGCTATCGACCAGAATTGCCCGATCGCCGAACACGTCGCCTTTCAGATCCTGCCAGATCCTGTCCGAAGAGGCGGTTGTCTGCTGGGCGCTGGCGGCGCCGGAGGCGCCAAAGAGCGCGCCGATGGCCAGAGTGATCGCAGCGAAGATGGCTGCGAGCGGCAAGCCGAGCTGCCGGCTCCGGTAATCGTGGTTCTGCATTTCGATGCCTCCACCAATGTCAGAGAGGTGGTGCCCAGGCCGACGTCGAGAATAGACCCTTGACGATGCGTTTGGCAAATCGATCCACATGCGCTTGTCGCTGTGATCTATTCCCATTCGAGTTCGGCAAAGGCGGCTGTTGCATTGCGTTCGTTGTAGTCGTCGAACAGATGCCAATTGCTTCGTTCGCTTGCGCCGGCGGCCTTGACGGCGTCGCGGAGCGGCGTCCCGTCGGCAATCGCCTTGCGAATATCGCGCGCCAGAATTTCGAAATAGCGCCGCTCTCCCGTCAGCGCCGCCGGCCAGTCGGCCGGCACCGGGCCATGACCCGGCACGACGCGCACGGCGCCGATCGCGGCGAGCGCATCCATCTGGCGAAGCCAGCCGAGCAGCGATCCGTCCAGCGTCGGCAAGGAACCGATGAAAACCAGATCGCCGGCAAACAGCGTGCGGGTCGCGCTGTCGAAGACGGTCAGGTCGTTGTCGGTGTGAGCCGCCTTCCATGCCTGCAATTCGAGCACGCGTCCGCCAAGGTCGAGCTGCAGGCGATCGTCGACCAGCATCGTCGGCGGTATGATCTCGACCCCTTTGATGAGCGCGTCGCCGATCTGTTCGCGAAAGCTCTGCAGGTAGAAGGCGCCGCGCGCCTCGAGGCCGCGCGGCAGATTGTGGTGGCCGACGATGGTGGCGCCGATCTGCCGGAACGCCGCGTTGCCGAATACATGGTCGGGGTGCATGTGGGTGTTGATCAGGTAGCGGACCGGCTTGGGGCTTATCTTGCCGATCGCGGCGATGAGGGCGTTCGCCTCGATCAGGCTGCCGCCGCTGTCGATGACGGCGACGGCGTCGGTGCCGACGACGACGCCGAGGTTGGAGATCGCGCCCTGGTTGGCGGCGCTCATCAATTCATCGACGCCCTGGAAAGCGAAGACGCCGTCGGCGACTTTCCTGAGCTTGAATACGAGGCCGTAGGCTGCGGCGAGAGCGGCCCGCCCGCGGCAACAGGGCAGCATCGCGGCGCTGACCGCGGTGCAGGCGAAGCCGTTCACAAGCTTGCGTCGTGTCCTGTCGATCGGCATGGCTTCCTCCCGATTCCGAACTGTAAGGCGATCAGGCCACGCCCGGAAATTTTTGCTGGAACGACCGCAAAAGGTCGCTCATCACCTGTGGATTGCGATAGTGCCGCGGCAGCCTTACGTCGAACATGCCAAGCACATGCGCCGGCCGCTGCGCGAGCACGATGATGCGGTCCGACAGCATCAAGGCCTCGCGCAGATTGTGGGTTACCATCAGGGCGGTCGTGGGCCGCGCCGACCACACGGTCAAAAGCAGGTGCCGAAGCCGCTCGGCGGTCCGTTCGTCGAGTGAGGCAAAGGGTTCGTCCAGGAACAGCACCGCCGGTTCGGTGGCGAAGGCCCTGGCAAGCGCTGCCCTACGCGCAAGGCCGAGCGAAAGCTCGGCCGGATAGAGCGAGCGCATGCCGGCGAGGCCGAGCGTGTCGAACAGCCCGTCGAGGTTCTTCGTTCTCAGGCTTTTCGGCAGCGCCAGCCTGACATTCTGCTCCACCGTCCGCCACGGCAGCAAGACCGGCTCCTGGAATACGGCGGCGATCCGGTCGGAGCCGCCTTCAGGCAGCTGGAACGAGCCGGAAAAGTCCTTGTCCAACCCAAGCAGGATGCGCAGCGTCGTGGTCTTGCCGCAGCCGGACGGCCCCAGCAAGCAGGCGAATTCGCCTTGCCGGACCTCGAAGGAAAGGTCCTGGAGCGCCGTGATCGAGACGCCTTGCGCGGACCTGAAAGTCTTTTCGGCGATGTCGACCCTAAGCGGGACGACGGCGCCAACGGGTTGCATGTCGTTCAACGGGCTGCACCAGAAAGAGTTCGATGACTAGCATCACCGCCACGAAAGCCAGGGTGTAGGCAAGGATGGCGGCGACGTCGAAGAGCTGGAAATAAAGATAGATCTGGAAGCCGACGCCGTTGGAGCGGCCGAGCAGCTCGACCACCAGGACGATCTTCCAGATGAGAGCGATGCCGGATCGTGAGGCGGCGGCAAGATAGGGCTGCAGTTGCGGCAGCAGGACGTGGCGGGCGCGGTCGAGGAGACCGAAGCGGTAGACGGCGGCCATTTCGGCGTAACCCGGATCAAGCGCCCTGGCGCCTTCGCGCATCGTCACCACGACATTCGGGATCTTGTTGACGGCAACCGCGCCAATCGCCGCCGCTTCGTTGAGGCCGAACCAGATGTAGGCGAGGACGATGACGACCAGCGCGGGAATGTTGAGGAACAGAACCACCCAGGGAGCGAAGAACCGGTCTGCGCGGCGGTGGCTGCCGAGGAGGACGCCGATGACCGAGCCGACAACCATCGCGACGACATATGCCGCGGCAACCCGGCCGAGCGTCGCGCCGAGATGGTAGAAAAGATCGCCGTTCGCCGCCTCTGCGAGCAGCACCTGCCAGACCTGTCCCGGCCCTGGAAAGGCACGGCTCGGCCAGGCATTTGCCGCAAGGGCCCACAGCAGGCCAAGCCCGAGCAGAGAGGTCGCGACCGTCAGCACCGGTGTCAGCGCCGCTGCCAGGCCGGATTGGCTGGACATGCCGGCCGCAGCGCCAGGCGGGCGATCGCCGGAATCAGGTGCGCTCATTGCGGGGGTACCTGCCAGAACGTGCCGGGCGCCATCTCGGGCGCGCGGCCGACCAGCTTTTCGCCGCCGATCTCGGCCAGCACGCGGTAGAGCTTGCCGGCGTCGGCCGCATCCTCGGCGACGGGGCGTCTGGGAATGCCCTCGCGATAGCGGTCACGCAGTTTGGCCAGTTCCTCGCCTTGCGCGCGGATATCAGGCGCAAGGCGCAGCCACTCATCGTCGGATCTGGCCAGCAAGTCCTTGGACTGCGCCGAAGCCTTGATGAAGCCGCTGATAGCGTCCGGATGGTCGTTCGCCCATTTGTCATGAAAGACATAGCCGAGCGCCGATACGGCGCCCGCGGCCCCGAGCGCTTTCGCCGCAGCATCGGCGCCGATCAGCCGACGAAAGCCGTTGGCCTCGAGGCGGGCGCAAAAATGCCAGAAATTGAGCACCGCATCGAGCTCGCCCTGCATCGCCTTTTCCGAAATCAGCGGCGGCGCGCCAAAGACGATGTCGCTGGTTGCCGCCAGGTCGAGGTCGTGATCGCGTCTGGCCAGCGCCTGGATCAGCAGCCAGCTTTTGTCGAGAGGTCCGCCGGCGACGCCGATCTTTTTTCCCCTGAGATCGGTGATCGTGCGGAGCGGCGCTCCCTCCTTCACCATGATCGCCCCGACGGCGGTCGAATAGGGGACCAGTGTGAGGTCGACTCCTTCGGAGCGCTGGCGCGAGACCCACAGCCAGTCGGAGACGATCATGTCGATCGCGCCGGCCAGCAAGGCGACGTTGGTTGCATCCTCGCCGGCGAAATCGACGACCTCCAGATCGATGCCGTTTGCTGCGTCGAATCTGTGGTGCTTCAGCGTGTCAAGTGCCCAGCTCACGGTGCCGAATTTCAGCACACCGATGCGAACCCTGTTCGTGGCGAAGGAGGGCTTTGGGACAAGTGCCGCGGCTGTTCCAAAAGCCGCCAGCCGGAGCATTCCTCGACGCGAAATCATCATGATGTCTCCTCCCGGGGCCGCAACCGGCCGGGCGCCGATCAGATCGCACGGTCTTTGTTCGGGAAAGCGCATTTCCAGCGCTTGACCTTGAGGGTCGAGTGTTCCTGAGACCATTTCGCGATTTCGGTGGGCGCCAGCATCATGCATTGGAACAGAGAGCCGCGGCTCTCGAAATAGAGATGTTCGTCTCGGCAATTGCCCGGATTGGCAATCAGGCAAACCGTCAATATGAGGTCGACCATATCCATTCAGCACCTCTTGCGCGCTTGAAGACGCCCGCTTTGACGAGATCCGGCCCGATCCGCGAGCCTGGACAAAATCGCCAACTGCCGGAGTCCCGAGGTGCCCATGGAAAACCGGAATGATTTGAGGCTACGCGTTCGCCCGATGGCCGTCAACAACGGCGAATGGATTGGGTCGACCGGAGCCGAGTTGAAACTACCTACAAGACAATCGAGTCCGTTTGCGCTGCCCCTCATTGCCCTGCCGGGCATTTCTCCCCGTATAGTGACGGGGAGAAAGACGCTATCACCGATGATT
>NZ_JBVVPZ010000025.1:0-91389 GCF_055811415.1 Mesorhizobium sp. WSM4846 | reverse complement strand
CGGTGGTTTCGATGACGGCGCGGGCAAGCCGGGCGATGCGGCCGGTCTGCAGCCGGTCGACGAGATCGGCCAGCGTGTCGACCAGTTCGCCGCGCACCGTGCAGCAGAGACAGCCGTCGGAAAGCTGGATGAGCCCGTCGGAGGCCTGTTCGACCAGGAGATGGTCGATCGCCACCTCGCCGAACTCGTTGATGATGACCGCGGTGTCGGCGAGCGCGGGATCCCTGAGCAGCCGGTTGAGCAGCGTCGTCTTGCCGGCGCCGAGAAAACCGGTCAGCACCGAGACGGCGATGGGAAAGCCGCTGCTCATCAGGCTAGTTCACCGCCTTGGCGGGCTCCTGGGCCGCAGTGGCGGAACCGATCACTGCCGGCTCGGCGCCGAGCGGCGGCGGCAGGTCGGGCCGCCAGTTCGGCAGCGGCACGTCGGCATACTCCTGGCCCGATGCATCGAGCATGGCTTTCGGTATCGGCCCGGTGGCGCCGCCAAGGCCGACTGCGACCAATGTCGGCGCGTGATCGAGTTTTTTTCGATAGGGAGATTTTGCCGCATTCTTGTCGCCGACGGGGGGAGCTTCCGACTGCTCCTTAGCGGGCTTCTTCCTGCAAATCTCGTCATTCAGGTTGTTGATCGATGTGGTGTCGCCATAGGAAGGCAGCGCGGCCACCGTCAGCCAGCCCGGTGTCGGCGTGGCAAAGCCGTGGTCGAGCAGCCTGGCGACGGTCTCGGCGCGGGTGATGGCCGACTTCTCGCCAAGCACCACCGCCACCAGCGTGCGCCCGTCGCGTGTTGCCGAGCCGATCATGTTGAAGCCCGAGGGACAGACGAAACCGGTCTTCATGCCGTCGGCGCCGGGATAGCGGCCGATCAGAAGATTGTAATTCGGGATCTGCTTCTTGCCGACGGCCAGGCCCTCGATCGAGAACCATGGGGCATATTGCGGAAATTCCGTGCGGATTTCCATCACCAGCAAGCCGAGATCGCGCGCAGTCGTATACTGGTCCGGCGAAAACAGCCCGTTCGGGTTGACGAAATGCGATCCGGTCATGCCGAGCCGGCGCGCCTCGGCGTTCATGCGTTCGGCGAAAGCCGCCTGCGAACCGGCGATGTTCTCGCCGACGGCCATGGCGACGTCGTTGGCCGATTTGACCAGCATCATCTTCAGCGCGTTATCGAGCCGCATGACCGAGCCCGGCTTGAAGCCCATCTTGCTCGGCGGCTCGCTGGCGGAACGCTTGGTCACCTTGATCGGCGAATCGAGCCGGACCTCGCCCGCGGCAATCGCGCGGAACGTCACATAGGCGGTCATCAGCTTGGTCAGCGAGGCAGGATACCAGCGCTTGAAAGCCTCCTGGTGCTGGAGGATTTTGCCATTCTCCAGGTCGAACACGATCGTCGGATTGGCGAGAGCCGGACCGGCCAGCGCCGGCAGCGCCACAGCGCACGCCAGCAATGCATGTCGCGCAAAGGTGCGCAGCGGTCTTGCGATAACGACATGCATAAAAACAACAACGCTAAAGCGCGTCGCATGAGGCCGGTCAAACGCGACGCGCTTTAGTTTGAGGAAATGCCTGTACCGCATGGTGGTATCCGAAATCGCCTCTTGCCGCAGTCGCCTCTGGCTCCGTAAGATTTGTTACGCGATCGCCAGCATGGTGATCCGGTCCCTCTATCCGGATCACTATCTTGCGGTGCTATTTAGCCTATGTGACGTCAAGATGGCAAAGTGCCTGAATGACAATTCTAAAACACTAGGCACAATTGCAAAGCAGCAGGCTGAAGCCGTCTGCTCCAACAGCGAGATGGAACATCATGCCGATCCTGAACCGCGCCGCCGAAATGCAAGACGAGGTCGCCGGCTGGCGCCGCCATCTGCACCAGACGCCAGAGCTGAATTTCGACGTCTTCGAGACCGCCGCCTTCGTCACCGAGAAGCTGAAGGCCTTCGGTTGCGACGACGTGGTGACCGGCCTCGGCAAGACCGGTGTCGTCGGCATCATCCGCGGTCGACTGGGCGAAGGCACGAGCATCGGCCTGCGCGCCGACATGGATGCGCTGCCGCTCAACGAGATCACCGGGAAACCCTACGCCTCGACCATTCCGGGCAGGATGCACGCCTGCGGCCATGACGGCCACACCGCGATGCTGCTCGGCGCCGCCAAGTATCTTGCCGAGACGCGCAATTTCGCCGGCTCCGTCGCAGTGATCTTCCAGCCGGCCGAAGAAGGCGGCGGCGGCGGCAACGAGATGGTCAAAGACGGCATGATGGAGCGCTTCGGCATCTCCAAGGTGTTCGGCATGCACAACATGCCGGGCCTGCCGGTCGGACAATTCGCCATCAAGCCGGGCCCGATCATGGCGGCGACCGCCGAATTCACCATCACCGTCAAGGGCAAGGGCGGGCATGCGGCGATGCCGCACGGCACAATCGACCCGATCGTCGTCACCAGCCAGCTCGTCGGCGCTCTGCAGACGATCGCCTCGCGCAGCACCGATCCGGTCGAGGCTGTCGTGGTGTCGGTGACGAAATTCCACGCCGGCGACGCCTACAATGTCATTCCCGAGAGCGCCGAGATCGCCGGCACCGTGCGCACGCTGAAGAAGGAGGTCGCCAGGAAGGCTGAGCAGCGCCTGCGTGCCATCTGCGAGGGCGTCGGCGCGGCCTTCGGCGCAACGATCGAGGTCGATTACAAAGCCAATTATCCCGTCACCTTCAACCATCCGGAGGAGACGGTCTTTGCCAGCGATGTCGCCGCTGAAATCGCCGGCGAGGCACAGGTGCAACGCGCCATCCAGCCGGTGATGGGCGGCGAGGATTTCTCCTACATGCTGGAAGCGCGGCCGGGCGCCTTCATCTTCATCGGCAATGGCGACACCGCCGGTCTCCACAACCCTGCCTACGATTTCAACGACGAGATCATCCCGCACGGCATGAGCTATTGGGTGAAGCTCGCGGAGACGGCGCTGGCCGCTTGATGCGTCGGCCATAAAACCGCCCTGCGGCTTGATCCGAGGGGTGCGCCGTGATTTGGGATGGCTACAAGGCGGTCGGGCCCGGGACGTGGCGATGCTCCGATCGTCACTTCCGACCGGACCGCCTCCGCGCAAGACCCAGGGCAATGCCCAGGGCGATACCGATTCCGATACCCGCAATAATATTGTCCAATGCGACGCCGATAGCCACGCCGATCACGACGCCGAGTGTGATGTGTTTGGCATCTATCATGCCGGGTCATGTAGAGTGGAAGGGGAGTGCCGCAACCGCTGGTCGGCTGCCCTCCGATGTTGCCTGGGACCGCTACGGCCCGCTCTTCGGGTCGTCGACCTCCAGCGCGTCCATGACGGGCGCCAGATCACTCTCTTCGGCCGGATCGGCAGCCGGCGGCTGTTCGCCTGTCCTGGCCTTGCTCAGAGCTTTCTCAATGGCCTCTTCGATGTCGCCGATCTCGTCTTGGCGCACCTCGTGACCATAGCCGGCCGCATCGGCATCCTGCTCGAATTGCTGAACCAGGACGGCCACGCTCACTTCGCTTTCCGCGGGCAGGTTACCGACGTTCTCCTGGAGCCAGGTTTCGAAGAATTCTTTCGTGGCACTCATGCGGGTCTCTCCTTCGGCACACTAAAGCGCGGCGGTGGTCCGAAGTTCCGCTGTTTCCGGCTCATCTTTGCGGTCCACACTCGTGGTTCAATCGTAGGCTGACGAGGATGCAATTTCGAATTGTGAGCAGAAGCCTCTCGACGGCTATGCTTCATCGGCCATTGTCGAAACCGATTGATTGGGTGCAGAGCGCCTCTTGGCGAAACGATCCGAAGCGGTTATGTGTCGGCCGCGTGGTCCCGTAGCTCAGTAGGATAGAGCGGCAGATTCCTAATCTGTAGGTCACAGGTTCGATTCCTGTCGGGATCACCACGCTATTCAATTACTTAGCGAGCCACCGCCGTAACCGGGGCAAAACCGGTGGCGGACGCGGCGATATAACTCGGGTGTATCGGGTTAGAGCGGGTGGCGGTTTGGCGGGCGGCGTGATTCTGTCGGGCTATGGCGAAGCCACCGCGGGCAGCATGAGCGGATTTTTCACGACCATAGCCGTGGCGAGAGCGAAAACCAGAAGCAGCACTGAAATTAGGACGAGGCCGCTGCCACCGATCAGCAACGGCACCACCAGCGCCTGCGGCATCGGAGAGACGCTTTCGCGGACGTTGCAATAGGCCCGAGCAGTGCAATTCGGATGCTTACGCCCGATGTGGCGAGCGGTCCGGCCGGCTATCTGTGGCCATCATAAGATTGCCGCGGCAAGTGACTAGCGGAACAGATATTTTGATACCTCTGGATTGCCTCGTCGCCACATAACGTTATCCAGGAAGTAGTGGTGCACGTTGATGAATATCCACGCTATGAAGAGGAACAGCGACGAGCCGAGCACCTCTTTATTATAAGGAATCAAAGCAGACAACGCGATCGGGACCAGCCAGAAACCGAGAATCCCAAGAATACTGCCAATGATGATAAAGCCCAGCACTCGCAACCTATACATCGGGCCAATAATCGACAGGACCTTGAATTCGGGTTCTATAACAGCATCTGAACGGTCGAGCTCTACATTGGTCTGATAACGCCAGACCACCGCCAGGTACTGCAACGAATGGAGCGCCGGCACCACAAGCAACCAGAGCGGGTTTATCCTCACAAATAGAATCCAGGCGTATAGAGACACGACGTAAGCGACGACGCCGTTGTACGGTAGCGTGCCACCATGCTTGCGCCAGCGATTGATCAGCATCACGACCGTGGCTGCCGTGGAAGCAGCGGCGGCAAATACGGCAATATTGGTGACCCATGAGGGGGCGGCAAATGTGTAGTAGTCCAAGCCCCAGAATTGCCTTTCGGTGATCACCGCGTTTGTCTGAAGCCAAGCGAACAGCCATACGGCATAGCCGTTGAACAGCAGCACTTTCTTGTCTTGCTCGTTGAAGAACCTGCGCTTCAATACGGCGTCCACCATCAGCATGCCGTAGCCTTGCTTGACATAGTGCCAGCCCACAAAAAAGGCCATCGCATTGCCAGCATACCCCAGCAGGCGCGCATTCCCCGCTATTGAACCGTAAGCAAAAAAGCCGCCCATGATCAGCGGGACGACAATGCCCGCGAAGATGTAACGGACCTGAAGGTTCTTGTCATATCCGTCTCCGCGCACCTTCCGCCCGAAATTGCGATAGAAAAGTTGATACGAGTGGGCAAAGTGCGGATGGTTTATCAGATGAGCCAGCAACAACATCGTTGCGCCCACGAAACCTTCGTATTTAAGAGGGACAAAAAACAAGACCGGCAGGATGAGGAACGCGCTCCCGCCAAGCATGAGAAAGTCAGCGACCGGACCAAAAAGATACTTCTGTGGGGCCGCCGCCACAGGAACCGCATGCGCCGAAAGGTGAAGTGCCATATTTATGCCCCTTGAGGAAACTAATTTAACAAGTCCGTCGTTTCCTAACGGTTAACGTGAAACGGTTGTGATCACGATAATTGTTGGTCGTTCCATCGCTGCGGCATTCTTCTTCTTATGCCCGTCGCGATAACGTTCCAGGCAAAGCGCATTGTGGGATTCGCAATCGCGTGCATGCCGACGATCTCGTCGGCATGCGCCAACCCGAACGCGATGGCGATCTCATCACGATAGCCCTGGATTGCTGCCGCCGCCGAAGGAGTAAGTCGGCGCGCTCCACAGGCTCAGGGGCACGGCAGCGGTGACAACTGCCCTGACGCCACTGTCGCCATGATCCCATACCCAAATGGGTCATGCGCGGCCCATGGAACCACTCTATTATCGATGAGGGGTAGCTTGCTGCGAGCAAAATCGCACTTGGCAATTGGTGGGGCAGGGGGAAACTACGATCATTCCTACGACCGCGCTGATGTCAAAGCTCAGTGGGCGGCGAGCGAATGCCTCAGGCCTTGCTTCATGCTGGAGGGCAACATGCGCGCCTCTTTTCGACGTATGTTCATCAATCTGGATCGAGTACTCCTTAAGCTCGCGTCAGCTGTACTTCTCTTTTGCGCGTGGAGCGGGGATATCCATGCCGGAGAGTTCAAGAAAACGAATTGCTGGTTCGAGGTTCCGCGCGACCGTGGTATGACGTGCGGGACTCTCAATGTCCCTGAAAACCGCAAGAAAGCTTCTGGGACCGAAATCACTCTATCGGTGGTGGTCTTCGAACCTGACCGCGAGCGGCATGAGCCCATTGTGTTTCTCACGGGCGGGCCTGGCCAGCCCACCGATATTGGCGACAGGGAAGACATCGAGGCATGGTGGCAGTTCATAAGTGATCAAAATTGGATGATCGGGCGCCGAGTGGTCGTGGTCGACCAACGAGGGATAGGCAAGTCAATTCCCAGGCTCAGCTGTTCGCGATACTTCAAGGCCGATCATTGGAACTCCATTTCGCTAAGCGTCGACGCTGAGATCAGCTTTGACAAGCTCATGAGAGATGAGGTGGTCGCGTGCCGAAGCGCGCTGATAGCAAAGGGCATTGACCTCTTCGCTTACAACACCACCGAAAATGCAGCAGACGTCAACGACGTTCGGAAGGCTCTTGGCATAAAGAAGTGGGTACTCTACGGCGTCTCTTACGGCACAAGAGTTGCCTTGGAAGTGATGAACGAGCATCCAGAGGGCGTCTCGGCGAGTATTCTGGATTCCGTTCTTCCCCTTGATATCGACCACCTCAAGGAAGATGGGCGAAATCTGGATCGTTCTTTGCGCCTGCTGGAACGAGATTGCCAAAAATCGAAAAATTGCATGCGCGGACTGGGAGACGCGGTGCGAGCGATCGTAAAGCAATTGGACAAACAACCGGTGCTTTTGCGGAGCGCAGACAAAGAAAACGCGCCCGCGCAGTACAGATATGTCTCTGGCGCAGATTTTCTCGAGATTATATTCGGGTCGTTATATGATCGCTACGCTATCGAAAATATGCCGACGTTAATCGAGAGGACATACAAAAACGATTTTAGACCGCTTGCGGATATGGTCTTTGAAGAAGACGATATCGAGATTTCGCAAGGCATGGATTTTTCGGTCACTTGCTCTGAGACCAACAGATCCGAGTTGCCTGAAAAACGCCTCGAATACTGGACGAAGTGGATCGGAGAGGCCGACTATACCTGGGTTTGTCCGCTTTGGTTTCCCCAGGGAACGACGGTTTCGCAAAAGCATCCCCGCCACTTGGATATCCCGACCCTGCTGTTGTCGGGAGAGTATGATCCGGCAACACCGACTCACTGGGCATATCGTGCGGCCAAAAGCCTTCCTTTTGCGCAGGTCGTCGTGCTTCGCGGGATTGGGCACGACGTGATCGATTCCGACCCTTGCGGATCGGAAGTTGTTGCCGATTTCCTGGCAAACCCCAGGCGCAGGCTGAAGACTGGGTGCATTGGGCGGATGCAGGCTCCGCAGTTCATCGCCGCGGCGGAGGAGCAGTGGCAGGGGTCAGCAACGCAGCGGGATGCGGCGATAAGGTCGCCAAAGCAGATGAGGTCGCCGTTCCGGTTCAGGCATCGCACTTCAACATCGCCCAAAAAACACTAGTTCTCCTGGCGGCAAGCACCGCCAAGCTGCATCACGATCGCGGGCGGCCCTGAGGGCGGTCCGACTCGCTATCCAAGATTCAGTATGTTTAGATAGGTGCCTACCAAGGGGCTGGCGGTGGGCGCTGCTTTCGATTTTGACGCGATCGGTGTTGCCTTTGTCGAGGCAGCCCTCGATCCATCACACTGGGATTCCGCGATGGAGGTGGCAGAAAGGGCCACCGGGAGCGCCGGAGCGCTGCTCTTCGACATAAAAGGGCATCTGCCACTCGTGCCTTGCAGCCGCACCATGGCCCCGGCTCTCGACACCTACGTCCGCGATGGTTGGATTGACCGGGACGAGCGGTATCGCCTCATCAACTTCATCGATCGGAAAGGGGTCACCTCGGAGTTCGACCTCCTGACGTCAGACGATATCGCCAAGCATCCATACTACCAGGAATTCCTCGCGCCATTCGGCCTACGATGGTGGGCGGCCGTCAAGATCGCCGCCGGAGACGACTTCTGGGCGCTGTCGCTGCAACGGTCGATCCAACAGGGTCCGTTCACGCCAGACGAAATGAGACAGCTGGCGGACCTTTCGAAACAGCTGGGCTCTGTGGCCGCAGTTGCGCGGGCAATCGGTTTCGGGAGGGCCGACGCGGCACTGGATGCGTTTGGCGCCACCGAAACGCCTGCCGTCATGTTGGATAGGAGCGGCAATGTCCTCCGGTCCAATGCTCCGGCGGAAAGGCTTCTGGGGCGGGGCCTGCAGATTACGCGCCGGCGTTTGGTCTCCTTCGATCGAACCGCGACAGATGCTCTCGACCGATCGCTGAAAGCGCTGCTGTGTTCGCCGGACACGGCCGCATCGATGCCACCCGTGCCACTGCCGAGACTGCAAGGGCGGCCGCTCCTTGCCTATCCGTTGCGACTGCCGAAAGTCTCCTACAACGCGCTGGCGCCGTGCCAGGCAATCGTCATCCTCATTGATCCTGACGCGAGACCTCCTCCTGCTGAAGCCGTGCTGCAATCCTGCTTCAGGCTGACAGCGTCCGAAGCGAGGCTGGCGAGAAAGATTTGCTCGGGACACGGCGTTGAAGCGGCAGCCGACGAACTTGGCGTTTCCTATGAGACTGGGCGCAACCAGCTGAAATCGGTCTTCGCGAAGACGCAGACGCATCGGCAGTCGGAGCTGGTCACGCTTCTCACAAGGCTCTCGAACGGCCGATAGTTCGCGTGAATATCGTCTTACGTGAGCGAACCCGCCGCGCAGGCCACACCATCACATACGCCGACCGGTTTTCGCGTCGAACAGGTGGGCGCAGGCGCGATCGACTTCGATCCGTATCTGCGCGCCCTGCTTGAGCGGCAGCCGCTCGCGGAACAGGCAGGCAATTTCCTCGCCGGCGCAGTCGACCTTGGCGAAGATTTCCGAACCCGTGGCCTCCAGAAGCGTGACCGTGCCCGGCATGCCCTGGGCAGTTGCGCGGATGTGCTCGGGACGGATGCCGTAGACAAGTTCGCGTCCTGCAGCGTCGGTCGGGCGGGCGCCTTCCGGCAGCGGCAGGGTCAGCCCGCCGGCGCTGCGGAACATGCCTTCCTCGATGCGGCCAGCAATAAAATTCATGGCGGGCGAGCCGATAAAGCCGGCAACGAAGAGATTGGCCGGCTGGTCGTAGAGGTCGAGCGGCGCGCCGATCTGCTCGACCAGGCCGTCATGCAGCACGACGATCTTGTCGGCCATCGTCATGGCTTCGATCTGGTCATGCGTGACGTAGATCGTGGTGGTGCCGAGCCGCTGGTGCAGCGCCTTGATCTCGCCGCGCATCTGGACGCGCAACTTGGCGTCGAGATTGGAGAGCGGCTCGTCGAACAGGAAGACCTGCGGGTCGCGCACGATGGCGCGGCCCATGGCGACGCGCTGGCGCTGGCCGCCGGAGAGCTGACGCGGGTAGCGCTCAAGCAGCTTTTCCAGGCCGAGGATGCTGGCGGCATTCCTGACGCGGCCGGCGGTATCGGCAGGATCGGCTTTCTTGATCTTGAGCGCAAAGCCCATGTTGTCGGCCACGGTCATATGCGGATAGAGCGCGTAATTCTGGAACACCATGGCGATGTTGCGGTCCCGCGCCCGCAGATCGTTGACCATGCGTTCGCCAATGGTGATCTTCCCGCCCGAGATCGTTTCAAGCCCGGCAATCATGCGCAGCAGCGTCGACTTTCCGCATCCCGACGGACCGACCAGGATGACGAACTCGCCGTCGGCGATATCGACACTGACGTCGTGAATGATCTTGGTGGCTCCGAAAGCCTTCTGCACGTTGTTGATGGTTACCGATGCCATTGGATTTCTCCGGGAGAAAAATTGATGTCGAGCTGGAATGCGTCTTCAGCCGCCCTTGACCGCGCCGGCGGTCAGTCCTGCGACGATCTGCTTTTGCGCGAACATGGTCAGCACCAGCACCGGCAGCGTCACCACCAGTGCGGCGGCGGCGAGCGGCCCCCAGCTCACCTGCTCATAGGAAAGCATGTTGTAGACGGCGACCGGCAGCGTCCGCGTCTCACGGCTGGCGAGCACCACGCCAAAGACGAAATTGTTCCACGAAAAGATGACGGACAGGATGAAGGCGACAACGATGCCCGGCTTGGCGATGGGCAGGGCGACCAGCCGGAACACCTGCCAGGAGCTGGCCCCGTCGATGTTGGCCGCCTCTTCCAGTTCCATCGGCGTGGTCTCGAAATAGCCGATCATCACCCAGACCACGATCGGCACCGTCACCACCAGATGGATGATGATCTGCGGCCAGAGCGTGCCGAGGATCCCGATCCATTGGAACAGCAGAAACAGCGGGATGAGATAGGACAGCCCGGGCGTCATGCGGGCGATCATGATGACGACCGCCGATTTTTCGGCCTTGAGCCGCGCGATACCATAGCCGGCCGGTACGCCGATCAGCAGCGCCAGCAGTGTCGCCGTGCCGGTCACCAGAACCGAATTCCAGAGATAGAGCAGGAAATTGTTCTCCTCGAACACTTTTACATAGTTCGACCAGGCGAAACGTTCGGGGATCAGGATCGGCGGATAGGCGCCGTTGTCGATCTCGAATTTCAGCGAAAGCGAGATCATCCAGAGAAAGAAAAGAATCGCCGGCGAGACGATGACCAGAGCCGCGAAAAACAGGCCGATCTGGTTGAGCAGACGTGAGCTCATCTATTTGCCCTCCGCGTCGTTCCACTGCGAGCGCTGGCGCAGCATCAGGAGAATGAAGGACAGCGCCACGATGACGATGAAGAACACCACGGCCATGGCCGAGCCATAGCCGATGTCGTAATAAGAGAAGGCGGTGTTGTAGAGATAGATGTTGATGGTTTCGGACGCCGTGCCCGGCCCGCCCTGGGTCATCGCATAGATGATGTCGAAGCTCTTCAGCGCATCGATGGTGCGAATGATCAGCGCAATCATCAGGAACGGCGCGATCATCGGCAAAGTGAGGTAGCGGAATTGCTGCCAGGCATTGGCGCCGTCGATCTCGGCGCTCTCGAACGGCTCGCGCGGCACCGAGGCCAGCCCGCCCAGCACGATCAGCATCACCAGCGGCGTCCACTGCCAGGTCTCGACCGCGACCAGCGAAGGGATGACCGTGTTGGCGTTGAATATCCATTCCTGCGCCGGGATGCCGACCAGCGACAGAAGGTAGTTGAGCACGCCGAGCTGGGGATGGAACATCATGGTCCAGACCAGCGCCACGGCAACCGGCGTTGCCATCATGGGCATGACGAAGACGCCGCGCAGCAGGCCCCGCAGCGGAAACCTGGCGTCGAAGATCAGGGCGGCGACGGTGCCCAAGAACATCGGCGCTGCCACCGATAGCGAGGTGTAGGTCAATGTATGAACAAGCGATTCCCAGAATCGCGGGTCGCTGGCCAGACGGAGATAGTTTTCCATCCCGGCAAAGCTCCGCGACTGGCCGAGCGTCCAGCGGTTGACGCTCATCCAGAGCGTGAACGCCCAGGGAAAGACGATCACGGCGCTAACGACGACGAGCGCCGGAACGACGAAGGGCCAGTAGTTGGGAGCCAGCCGAATCGTCTGCCTCCCTTCGATGGCCTGTTCAGTCGTCACCCCGGTGCGATCTGCCGTCACCCCGGTGCGTTCTGGGGCAATGGCGGACATCAGCCCTGCTCGCTCCTGTCGAGAACCGGCTGGAACTGTGCGGTGGCCTTCTTCAGCTCTTCGGCAGGATCGGCACCGGCAATCATGTTGGTCAACGCCACGCCGTAGATGTCGCGGAACTCGGTGACCGGGATAATCACCGGCAGCGCCAGCCTGCTGATATTGCCGGACTGAACCACTGCATCGAGCCAGCTTGCCGGCATGGTGACGCCTTCGCGCACCTTGGGATCTTCCAGCACCGACTTGCGGAAGGGCACGCCGGCGCCAGCCTGGAGCAGGCGCGCGCCCATCGCCGGGGATACCGCCCACTGACAGAACAGATAGGCGGCTTCCTTCTTTTCGCTGGAGGCGGTCACGCCGAGGCCGTCGCCAAACGTCCCGGAGGCATGCGCCTTGGGCCCCTTGGGCATGACGCCATAGCCGACCTTGCCGACCACGCGCGACTTTTCGGGATTTTCCATCGGCGGGGCAAAACCGACGCCATCGAACCACATGCCGATCTTGCCTTGCAGGAAGGCGGACTGCGCTTCAGCCCAATTGAAGCCGGTGACACCCGGAGGGGCGGACTTGGTCATCAGCCTCTGGTAGAGGGCAGCGGCCTCGATCGCCTCGGGCGTTTCGGTGCGAAGCTTTCCCTTGTCGTCGAGCGGCGTCATGTCGTAGCCGAGCATCAGCGACGTCCACACCGGCGTGTTGGCATTCTTGAGGCCGCGGGCGACGAAACCGAACGTGTTGGTCGATGGATCGGTCAGCGCTTCGGCGGCGGCCACCAGCTGGTCGAACGATTCCGGGTACTTTACGCCCTTGGCCTCGAACAGCTCCTTGTTCCAGTAGACGATCCAGTAGTCCACCGAGAAAGGCAGCGAACGCAGCACGCCCTGGTTGTCCTTGGCGAAAAGCATGCCGGCCTCGGCGAAATCGCTTTCGACCAGGCCGGGATCGGTCAGGGTCGGGTCGGCGAGATAGCCGGCGATGTCGGCCAGCCAGCCACCCTTTTCGAACTGGCGCTTCTGCACGTGATAGCTCAGATGCACGACATCGAAGCTCGGCCTGCCGGAGCTCAGCTCGATCACCGTCTTCTGCCGCTGCTGCTGTTCCGGCGTCGCCTCAGCATTGACCTTGATGCCGGTCAGTTCCTCGAATTCGGCGATGTATTTCAGGATGGTGTCGCTGCGCGGGCTTTTCACCAGATTGACGTCGAGCGTGGTGCCGGCAAAGCGTTTCCAGTCGACGCTGGCGGAAAAGCTCGGGCGAAGGCCGGCCAGGCCCGCGGCTGCGAGCGCCGTGGTTCCTGCAAGGACTTGCCTTCTCGTTGGCTTGAACGGATTGGACGACATTTCTTCCTCCCTTGGGTTGCTGTCGTTGTTGATAGTGTCGCGGCAGCCGCGAACCATACGTCCTCAGATCTGGAGCGCCAACCGGCGCGCATTGTCGATATGCCGGCTGATCGCCTCGACCGCCTTTTGCGGATCGCGGCTCTCGAGCGCTTCGATCACCGTCAGGTGCTCCTGCATCACCGGCACGACGCGCCCATCGATGCGGAAACGCTCCTGGTGGATCAGCCTGATCTTTACCGAATTGACCAGATACGCCTTGGCGACGATCTCGTTGCCCAGCGCATCGATGAAGGTGTCGTGCATGGCCCAATCGATGTTCTGGGCCTTGGCTTCCATTTCCGGCGTCGGCGTCTGCGACAAGGCTTGAGCCAGCATGTCCTCATGTTCGCGCCGCAGGCCGGCGAGCACGGCGTCGGAGGCGTTGACGGTGAACAGCGCCACCGCCTCACGCTCCATGAACAGGCGAAACTGGAAGGCCTCGCGGATCAGGTTGATGTCGATATGGGCGATCTGCATTCCGCGCTGCGGGATGGTCGTCAAAAGCCCCTCGGCCTCGAGACGCGGCACGATCTCACGGATGGCGCCTAGCGGCAGCCCGGTAAAGGCAACCAGTTCGCGCTGCGACACGAACTGTCCCGGCCGCAGATCGCGGGCCAGCAAATGCCGCGTGAAGCTGGCATAAGCTCTTTCCCTGAGGGTTGCCGGTTCGCTGCTGTCGTCCATTTCAGCGCGCTTCCCTTTGCCGGTCAGGCCGGCTCTGTCGCAAACAGCCTGTCATAGGCGGCAGCAAGCTGTTGCCGCCCCTGCGAACCGATCGGCTCCAGCGGCGGACGGACCGCCAGCCAGCGCTCGTCGCCGGTTTTGCGCGCCACCATGACCTTCACCGCCGGGATGACCGAATATCTAAGCAATTCGAGCACGAAGCTCTCGACACGGGCATCGTCGCGCCCATCCTCGGCCATGGCGCGGATTTCGCCGGTGACGAAATTGGCCATGCCGGAAATGGCGCCCTGCCCGCCCTGGCGCACGCTTCTGGCCAAGTGCCGCTCGTCGCCGATCAGGATCACCATGTCGCCATGGGTTCTTAGCAGCGCCTCGCTGTAACTCCAGTCGCCACCCGAATCCTTGACACCGGCGATCACGCCGGGGAAGGCCGCACACAGCCGACTGATCAGGGCAAGCGGGAGCGGCACCATGGTGACAGAGGGGATGTTGTAGAGGAGGATGCCGCGAGCCAGCGGCCCGAGCGCGGTGAAGACGGCAGAAAACCATCCGAACAGCCCGTCCTCGCCGACATTCTTGAAGTAGCTCGGCGGAGCCAGCAGGATGTTGCGGACGCCGCACTGCAAGGCATGCCGCGCCTGTTCGGCGGCGTCTTCGGCCGCATCGACCAGCACGCCGGCAACGAGCCGATGTGCCGGAATGCCGGCGGCCAGCATGGCCTCGGTAACAATCCGCCGCTCTGCCGTGCCCACCGAGGCGCCTTCCCCGGTGGTGCCGAACAGCGTGGCGCTGCTGCAGCCGGCGCCAAGGCAAGCCCGGGCCTGCGTGACCATGGGAAGGATAGCGATTTGCCCGGACGCATCGAAAGGCGTGGCGAGAGCAACCGAAAGACCAAAGCGCGAGACCACTATTTTCTCCAGATGTCGATGTGCAAGCAGTACTAGCAAACTAACATGTTAGCTGTAAATTGCGGCGACCACCTTTTCGAAACAGCATCGACATCGGACGTATTATGAGGCGGATTTAGGCGGATGCCGACTTTCCGGCAGCGCGATCCCTAATGTCCCGTCGCGTCCGCGTAGATATCGAGGACACGGGTGATGCTGCCGATCAGAAGCTCGTGAGCGAGGGGCTTGACCCGGCCTGCCGCAACCTCGGCGTCGAGCTGCCCCAGATATTGGCTGATCAGCGGCCGGGGGATATCCTTGTCGCTCAGCACGTCCAGTAGCGCCCGCATTGCGCGCTGCGCCTCCGGCGTCGGCCAGTAATAGCGGATGCGGTCGCTGAACGAGAAATGCCGCTGCACGCGCTGCTCGTCCGGCGTGCCCGGATAGTATTGCTGCCAATTGCCCGGCGACGCCAGCATGATCCGTTCCATCGCGGCAGGCAGGCTTTCGCGCGAAAAGTCCGGCGCGAGGATATCGGCGATATGGCTGAGCCCATACAGCGCTTCGCGGAGCGCGAAAGTCAGCCAGGGGCCGACCTTGAGGATGGCAAAACCGTCGCGAACGAGAGCATTGAGCGCTTCGGCCGGCTGGTAGTCGGTTGAATGCGCCTCAAATACCAATTGCGGCATACGGTCGAGCACAGCCACCAGTTCAGTCGCCTTGGCCGGTGCATAGGGCACGATCTCGGTGTTGCCGAACTCGACGCCGGGCTGGACGACGACACTGACCGCACGGCCAAATGCGGCTTCGAGCCCGGCGCGGGAAAACGCTCGCGCGTGGATCTCGACGGTGCGCAAGGCATCCGCGGGCGCAGTCACTTGCAGGTCGTCGAGCGCCTCCAGCGCCCCGCCCGGCACCGGCACTTCGGTGCCGATGACGTAGACCGGTTTTTCGCCGCCTGCCCGCTCGACCGCCGCCTCGGCCATTTCAGCAAGTTCGGCCGCGCGCGCGGCGATGGTTTCATCGGCGAGCACGTCTGGATCGTCGGCGCAGGCCATGCTCGTATCCAGATGCATCTTGGTGAAGCCGGCGCTCGCATAGGCATCGATCATCGCCGCAGCCTTCTTCATCGCGGCGGCGGCAGCCATGTGCTTCCACGGATTCGGCCCGAGATGATCGCCGCCGAGGATCAGGCGATCGACGGGGAAGCCGACTTTGTGCGCTTGCGCCTCGACGAAGCTGCGGAACCCCGCAGGTGTCATCCCGGTGTAGCCGCCGTCGTGGTTGACCTGGTTGCAGGTGGCCTCGATCAGCACATCCGCGCGCCGCGCCGCACCATCGCGCAGGGCAGCCTCGATGACCAGCGGATGCGCCGAGCAGACCGAGGCGATGCCGCTTCTCTCGCCTGCGGCGCGTCGGGCCGCAATGTTCGCAAACCTTCGCGTCGCGTCACTCACTGCGTGGTCCCCGTGGCAATGAAGGCCTCGACCGCTTCAAGCGGGAAAATGCCTTCCATCGGCCCCTTGCGGGTGACGGCAAGCGCGCCGCAGGCATTGGCGATCCGCAGGGCTTCGGCAGGAGCCGCCCCGCGCAGCCAGATCGAGACGAAAGCAGCACCGAAGCAATCGCCCGCGCCGGTCGGATCGACCTCGTCGACGGCAAAGCCGGACGAGGCGACCGCACCGTGATGATCATGATAGACGGCGCCGGCGGCGCCTTTCTTCAGGACGATGCAGGACAGGCCGCGGGCCAGCAGTTCGTCGACTGCACCCTTCTCGTCCTTGGCGGATGAAAACAGGAAGAGCTCCTCGCCGCTCGGCAGGAAGATGTCGGCTTGCGCCAGCACTTGGTCGAGTGCTTCGCGCATGCCGGATGCCTGCATGATCTCGCGGCGGATGTTCGGATCGAAGGACACGGTTCCCCCTTTGGCCTTGACCGTCTCGATCGCTGATAGCGCCACCGCGATGGCGCGGTCGGAAAACAGCGACGACCCCATGACATGGACATGATCGGCACCGGCGAGCAGCTTTGTCGCCGCCGCGTTTGTCGCGATCAGGCCGGAGGCGCTGTTGCGGATGTTGAAGACGAAATGCCGGGTGGCGTCGGCGCGGTAGGTGACGAAGGCCGTGCCCGTCGCATGGCCCGGGTGAACCGCGATCGCCGACACGTCGGCGCCCAGTGCCCGCAGCCGATCGATGTTCAGCCTGCCGAAATCGTCGTCGCCGACGGCGCCGATGAGACCGGCCGGCTGGCCGAGCGCCGCCGCCTGGCCGATGAAGATCGCGGGCGCGCCCGACGGGTAAGGTCCAACCAGCGGACCAGGCTCGAGAAAGCTCTGGCCGATCCGCTCGGCCATGATCTCGACCAGAATCTCGCCGGCACCGACCAGCTTCTTCATCTCGCGGAATCCCTCGAATTCGCCCACTGCAAGTGAATACGGCTTGTGCTTTTTCGCGTCAATTAATAAATTTACGCATGGAAACTATGCAATTTTTCTGTAAAGTTTCGCCTTGCATTCGAGGGCTTTGATGTCGATGACGTACAAGACGATGGAGGATTTTGCTCGCTCCTGCGGCGTCTCCAGGCCGACACTGTCGAAATATTTCGACGATCCGACCAGCGTCAAGCCGGCGACACGTCAGCGGATCGAAGTGGCGCTGCGCTCGTCCGACTACCAGCCAAATCTCTTTGCGCGCAACCTCAACCGCAAGCGGACCCGCAGCATCGGCATTGTCGTGCCGACGCTCGCCGATCCCTTCTATTCGGAAATGGTCAGCCGCATCGAACTCAGGCTGCGCGACGAAGGCTACTGGCCGATCGTGATCTCCTCGCACGGCTTGCGCGAGCTCGAAGTGGAAGCGACACGAACCATTCTTTCCCTGAAAGTTTCCGGCGCGCTGATCGCGCCGCTCGGCCTGCGCTCCGACGAGCGCACGCTGGAGAAGCTGACACAGACCATACCGATCGTCTATTTCGACACTTATCTCGAGGGCAACACGCCGTTCGTCGGCAACAACAACAGCCAGAGCGTCTCGACCATCGTCGATTATCTCTGCCGCTCCGGTGACGCCCCGGTCTATTTCGACATCCCGCACGTCAACCACAATTCGCGCGAGCGCCTGAACAGCTATGTCGGTGCCATGCAGCGGCTCGGGCATGAGCCGGTGCTCATCGGCACCCCTTATGACTACACTTGGGATTTCGAACGGATCGGCTACCAGCAGATGGAAGCGATGCTCGCGCGTGGCGGTCTGCCGGGCAAGACCATTCTGTGCGCCAACGACCGTCTCGCCTTCGGCGTGATGGCCGCCGCCTACTCGCAAGGCCGCAAGGTCGGCCGCAAGGGCGATTGCGACCTGCGGGTCGCAGCCCATGACGACCATCCGCTGAGCCGCTACACCTGCCCTGCCCTCACCACCATGGCGCAGGACTTCGCTTCGATGGCCGGACGCAGCGTCGAGACGCTGCTGGCCTTGCTGGATGAGGACGACGCGACAGTTGCACGCAAGGTCAGTCTCGACGCGACGCTGGTCATGCGTCAGTCGGCCTGAGCGTTTCCAAACACAGGATCGAAGCCGCGCCATGCGGCAACTGCCGCGCCGACCGCTTGCCGCGCTGCCGGACCATGGCGGCCCATCGAAACGAAGCCGTGGATCTGGCCGGGCCAGCGCCGCAGAACGACCGGCACCTCGTCATCTTCCAGACGCTTCGCGTAGGCCTCGCCTTCGTCGGCGAGGATATCATGGCCGGCGATTGCGACAAAAGCCGGCGCTGCGCCGGCAAGGCTCGCGGCCTTGAGCGGCGACACGCGCCAGTCATCAATATCGCCAGCATGGTTGATATAGTGGTCGCGGAACCAGGCCATGGTCGCCGAAGTCAGGCCATAACCGTCGGCAAAGCGGCGATAGCTGTCCGCCGCCTGCGAGGCGTCCGTGTTCGGATAGAACAGCAGCTGCGCCGCCGGCGGCTTCTTGTCGCCGCGCGCAAGCAGGCAAAGCACGGTAGCGAGATTGCCGCCGGCACTGTCGCCGGCGACAGCGATCCGTTCGGCGTCGATGCCGAGATCGCCCGCGCCGCCCTGCATGAAGGAAAGTACGGCGCGGCAATCTTCGATGGCCGCCGGAAATTTGTGTTCCGGCGCCAGCCGGTAGTCGGGAGAGACGACGACGCAGGCCGCCATATTCGCAAGCCAGCGGCAGATCTCGTCATGCGACTCGAGATTGCCGATCACCCAGCCGCCGCCATGCAGATAGAGCAGCGCCGGGGCAGCGGCCCCGACCGCGCCCTGTCCGCGATAGATTCTGAGCGTCAATGGGCCGCCGGGTCCGGTGATGGTGTGCTCGGTCAATGAGCCGACCGGCTCGCGCTCGCCCTGGAGTGCCGGAAAGCCCTCCTCATAGGCGCGGCGCGCCTCTTCAGGCGTGCCGGCTTCGAATGGCGGGGCGGCCGCCTGCCGGTCAAGGTCGAGCACATGCCGGGCCTCCGGATCGAGCAAGGGTGAAAGCAATGTCGTCATCGTAAGCCCTCCGATATCAGACGAGCAGGCTCGCCGCTTCGGCGTCCTGGAAGAGCGGCGGCTGATCGACCGTTGCGTTGACGGCGACGGACTCGCGGCTCTCACCCGAAGCGAGGATCGCCTCCATGATTTCCAGCACATGAAGCGCAAGGTCGCCGGACGCCCGCGGCTTTCTTCCTGTTGTCAGCGCGCGCGAAAGATCGGCAACGCCGAGCATGCGGTAATTCGCGCGGTCGGGCGCGGCGAAGGGCCAATTGCGCGCGCCATAGAGTTCGCTCTCACTGTGGAAGTCGGCCCAGTCGGCCCCTCGTTCCGACAGCGAGACGGTGCCGCCGAACGTATCCGGATCGGGCAGCCTGAGCGAGCCTTCCGTCCCATGCAGCTCGATCGGGTGGTTGGAGTGCCTGAAGACATCCCACGAGGCGCCGAAGGTGACGGTGGCGCCTGAGCGAAACTCCAGCAGCGACAGGATGTTGGTCGGTGTGCCGACCTTGAAGCTGGTGTTCCGGTAGGGGCCTTCGGCGGTGATCAGCCGCTCCTCCTGGCCCCGCGTCGCCATCGCCATCACGCGGGCCACCGGCCCGAGCAAATTGACCAGCATCGTCAGGTAGTAAGGACCCATGTCGAAGACCGGTCCGCCGCCGGGCTGATAATAGAATTGCGGATTGGGATGCCAGTGCTCCATGCCGCGCCCCATCATGAAAGCGGTGCCGGTCACCGGCCGGCCGATCGCACCCTCGTCCATGAGGCGGCGTGCCCGCCGTCCGGCGGCGCCAAGGAAGGTGTCCGGGGCCGAGCCCAGCAGCAGCCCGCGCTCCGCCGCCTCGGCGACAAGCCGCCTGCCGTCCTTGGCCGAGGTCGCCAGCGGCTTTTCGGTGAAGACGTGCTTTCCCGCCGAAAGCGCCGAAAGCGAAATATCGAAATGCGCCACCGGGATGGTCAGGTTGAGGACGAGGTCGATCTCCGGGTCGGCCAGAAGCGCATCGACGCTGACCGCCCGGATGCCGTATTCGCTGGCGCGCAGGGCCGCCAAATCGGGCGATATGTCGGCGCAGGCGCGTAGCTCGACCTCGCCGAACAGGGCCGCATTGCGCAAATAGGTCATCGAGATATTGCCGCACCCGACAACGCCGATGCCGAGCTTAGCTCCTGATTTTCCTGGCATTTTCCACTCTACCTCCCGACGTCGCAACGCTCTGGTTGAATCATTGCACCAGCAACGGATCACATTCGAAAGCCGCTTTACAGCATTTTAAATCTTGACGCGCGTAAAATTATTATAGAACATGCGAAAATGATGGCGCAACAATGGAGGCCGCCAGCCTTGAGGAGGAGAACATGACTGACGGCCAACAGCCGATGCGAATCCCGTGGGTCATGCGCGCATTGGATCTTTCCGTCGCGGTCAGGGACCGAGATGGGTTCAGGCATAGATCACCTTGGCCACGGTCATCTCAAGCTGGCTGCGTATTGGACCGGGCAGGCCATCGTCGGTGATCACCACATCGACGGCCGACAGCGAAAATGCCTTGGAGGTCCCGCTGACGCCCCATTTGCTCGAATCGGCGAGGAGGACAACGCGCCGGGCCATGCGAACGAGGTTTCGCTTCGTTCGCGCCATGTCTTCGTTGACGTCGACCACATCCAGTGACGAGTCTATCGCATGCGCTCCAACAAAGACCTGATGCGCTACCAAGCCGCCGAGAGCCGTATCGGCATCGGTGATCAGCGTGCTCACCGTGTCGGGATAGACCCGGCCGCCGATCATATGAACGTCGAGCCCGGGACGATGCATAAGATGCTGCACGATATTCATGGCCGTGGCCGCAACCACGACATTGCTGAGCGGCGGTAACTGCATGGCAACCTGCATCAATGTCGAGCCGCCGTCGAAGATGACCGATTGGTTGTCCTCGAACAGGTCTAGCGCCGCCCGGGCGATGCGCTTCTTTGCGTCGAGGTTCGTTTGCATCCGCCGGGCGAACGCGGCCGTAGTCGAATCGGTGGTCCGGGTCACCGCCCCTCCACGGGTCTTGGTCAGTAGTCCCTTGCGGTCAAGTATCTCGAGGTCGGAACGCACCGTGACCTCCGACACGCCAAACCCGTCTGACAGGTCCTTCGTGCGCACCTGTCCGCTGCGCTGCACCTCACCCAGGATCGATTGGCGTCTCTGCTCCGACAACATTGCCCTGCCCTTCCCTCGCCAAGCAACCGCTCTGGCCTCGGCTCAGCTTACCAAAAATATGCAAATTCGAAAGCTTTCGAAAGATTGTATTTCTTGTTTCTTTCGGAAACACTGGGTCCAGGATTTTGAAATCAAACTATTGGGGAATTTTGCACTCATGAGCCTAGGAACCAAGGTGCGTCTTGCGCGCCTCTTCTCGCATCCATCGGGGAAACTTTTTGGCGGCGCGGTCGACCACTTCGTCGGCTATGGCGACGTGCGCAAAGGCGGCCTTGCCGACCTGCCGGGTGCGCTCGCACGCGTCATGGTGGGCAAACCCGACTACGTCAGCATCCAGCCTGGCACCGCGCGCCATCTGTGGCCGCAATATGCGGGCAAAACTTCCCTGGTGATTCAGGCGGGCTGCTTCACTCCGGACGATCGCATCAGCGAGTTGATCGCAACGCCCGAGGATGCGGTGCGCGCGGGGGCCGATGCGTTGGCCGTGGCCATTCCGGTACGCGGCGCGACCGAGGGCAAATACATACGCTGGCTGACCGATTCGGTAAATGCAGCGGCCCGCTACGGCATGCCTGTGGTGGCGCATATCTACCCTCGCGATTTCACCGACGGAGCAAAAATCGTCTTCACCCCCGACGAGATCGCCTATGCGGCGCGCGTCGGCTACGAGTCCGGCGTCGACGTGATCAAGATCGGCTACACGGGCGATTTCGAGTCGTTCCGAGAGACCGTCCGGACCTGCCCGGTGCCGGTTGTGATCGCGGGCGGTCCAAAGACCGATACGCTGCTCGGCGCGCTTCAGCAGACGGCGGACGCCATCCGTGCCGGCGCACGCGGCGCCGTGGTAGGCCGCAATCTCTGGGGGCATGGCGATCCGGAGAAGGCAGCGCTTGCCTTTCGGGGCGTCATCCATGACGGCCTTTCGGCGCAAGACGCCCTGGCGAAGGCGGGTGCCTGAACGATGCCCACCGTCCCCGCGATCCTCGGCTTCGGCGCTATTGCGATCGACGACATCGTCTACGTCGATCAGCCGTTGTCGGCGGGCAAGGGGAAGGTTCTGCAAAGTGCCCGCGCTTTCGGGGGAAATGTTGCGACGGCGCTGGCCGCCGTCGTGCGACTCGGCGGAACCGCCGGGTTCGCCGGATGGCTGGGCAGTGCCGCGGACGACGCCGTGCTGCGCGATCTCGTTGCGAGCGGTGTTGAAACCGCATTCGCGCCGCGCCACCCTGACGCGCGACCGGTGCGCTCGCGGATCACCGTCGGCTCGGACGGGGAACGGTTCATCGCGTATGACGACGATGCGATGCTGGGCACCGCTCCGGATTTTCCGGACGATATCCTCAGCCGCGCGACCGTCCTGATCGTCGATAGCTACGCGATCCGGTCCCTGGATGTCGTGGCTCGGGCTCGCGATCTCGGCCTTGCGATCCTCGGCGATATCGAATGGAGCAGCGGCCCAGCCACGGAGCGGCTGATCGCGCTCTGCGACCATCTCATTCTTCCACTCGGCTTTGCGCGGACTGCCACGGGGTGCCGATCGCCCGCCGAGATGCTCGATACATTGTGGTTGCCGTCGCGGTCCGCAGTGGTTCTGACCGACGGTGGCAGGGGCGTGTACTATCGCGGGCGTGAAGAGACAGGTCTCTGGCACCTGCCCCCGCACAAGATTGTGGTCGTCGACTCGACCGGCGCGGGTGACTGCTTTCATGGCGCCTATGCCCATGCGTTGACGCGCGGAGCCGGCACCGCAGGCCGGGTGGCATTCGCGGCCGCGGCGGCAGCCCTTTCGATAACGGGCCGTGGCGGGCGCGAGGCGCTTCCGACCGACGACCAGGTTACGGAACTCCTGGCATCGACGAACGCGCCGTCAGCAGTCGAACTGAAAAAAACGCATGTCAATACTGGAACATAGCTAGAAACTATACGATGAAATATTTCGCAGGTGAACATGCTCCGAGGAGGGTTAATAAAAATTAGCGACTTATACTTGCGGAGGGAGGAATATGGCAGAAGTCATTCTTGAGAATATCTGCAAAACCTACGGTAACAATTTTCGCGCAATCGACCAATTGAACCTATCGGTCGAGGACGGCGAGTTCTTGATTCTCGTCGGGCCGTCCGGCTGCGGCAAATCCACCGCGTTGCGAATGATCGCGGGATTGGAGGACATCACCAGCGGCAGCCTTCGGATCGGCGGAGTCGACGTCGTCGACATGCCGCCCAAGGACCGCGACATCGCGATGGTCTTCCAAAGCTACGCGCTCTACCCGCATATGACGGTGTTCGAAAACATCGCCTTTTCGATGCGGCTGGCAGGCAAGCCGAAGGCCGAGCGCAAGAAGCGCGTGGACGAGATCGCCAAAACCCTTCAGCTGACGTCTTTGCTGGACAGCAAACCCGCGAACCTTTCAGGCGGACAGCGTCAACGGGTTGCCATGGGCCGCGCCATGGTGCGCGAGCCGGCCGCCTTTCTCATGGACGAACCCCTTTCCAATCTGGACGCGAAACTGCGCGTGCAAATGCGCGCCGAAATCACCAGTCTGCAAAAGCAGCTCGGCGTAACGACCATATACGTGACCCACGATCAAATCGAAGCGATGACGATGGGGGACAGGGTCGCGGTGTTGAAAGGCGGCGTGCTGCAGCAGGTCGATACACCCAAGAGGCTCTATGAATCGCCGGTGAACGCCTTCGTTGCCGGCTTCATCGGCTCTCCTTCGATGAACCTTTTCGAGGCGACCCTGACGGGCGACGAACTGATGTCCGGCACCTTCGCCATCCGGCTGCAGGAGGCAGCCTTCGAGCGCAGGCCGGGCTTGAGGTCGTTTGCGGGGCGCAAGGTCGTGTTCGGCATACGACCGGAGGATCTTTATGACAGCAGCCTCGAATCCGGTCGCAAGTATCAGACGATACCGGCCAAGGTGACCTCGATCGAAGAACTCGGATCCGAACATATCGTCCATCTGGACATCGACGCGGTCCGGGTGGACTCCGGCGATCCGGACGCGGTGGACGATTTTGGCCTGGCATCGAACGCGGTGGCGAGATTCGAGCCGATCAGCGCCGTCCACTCCGGCTCGGAAATCCGGTTGGCCCTGGAAGATGCCAAGTTCCATTTCTTCGATCCCGAGACGCATCTGGCGATCTGAAGATCTGCGGCAGACCGCAGGCGAGAGCGAGGCGCCTGCGAAACGCAAGAAGGCTTCTGAGTAGAGCAGACGATCGTCCGCATTGTGCGGTCGATCTTAAAGAAGGAGGAGAAAATGATGTTTCGGATACAACCCGCGATGCTGAAAATAGCCGCGGCCGCATGGTTGCTTGGCGCAACCGGCGCCATGGCGGACACGACGCTGGAATTCACCCAATGGTGGGAGCCCGAATTGCCGGCCGGCTCGCTCAGGGCAATCATGAATGACTTCGAGGCTGCAAACCCCGGAATCAAGGTGACGCTGGTCAGCGGCCCCTATGCGACCACGCGAGACCAGATCTCGGTTGGTGCTGCAACTGGAACGCTTAGCGACGTCGTCGGTCTCGACGGCGCCTGGGTGAACAATCTGAACGCGCAGAATGCGCTGGCCGACATGAACCCGATGATGGATGCGAGCGAGTTCGACCAGACCCAGGTCGCGGATATCATCAAAGTGGACGGCAAGGCGGTGATGTTTCCCGTGGCTTCGTTCGTCTATCCGGTCTTCGTGAACATGGATCTCGCCGCCCAGGCAGGCGTGACCAAGCTGCCGTCGACCCGCGCGGAGTTTCTCGAAGCCGCCAAGAAGATGACCCATGCCGACAAGAACCAGTATGGCTGGGTGCTGCCCTTGTCGCTGCAAACGCCGTCCGGTGTCCAGAACGACCTGATGTCGTGGGTCTGGGCCTCGGGTCAATCGATGATGGCTGACGGCAAGCCGGCTCTCGAGGGCAAGCCGGTCGTCGATATGCTCACCTTCGTCAAATCGCTGAACGACGCCGGCGTCATTTCGCCCGGCATTGCCACCAAGACCGAGCAGGAAAAGGTCGAGGAATTCGTGAACGATCGGGTCGGAATGATGATCGACTCGCTCGCGCATGTGAACCTCATTCGCAAACGCAATCCCAAGCTGAACTTCGACCTCATCCCCGTCCCGGTCGTGGAGAATTACAACGGCAAGCGCGGCCTTCCCTACGCCTCCTGGGGCATCGGCATTTCTGCGGCCTCAAAACATCAGGAGGAAGCCTGGAAGCTCGTCCAATATCTGATGAGTGAAAAGGTGAACGCCAAGCTCGTGACGCTTGCAAACGCCTTCCCGGGCAACGTCAATGCCAAGCCCGATTTCGTGACCTCGGACAAGGCTTTCGCCAAGGCTTTCGAAATCTTCAAGACCGGCTATCTCGCCAACGAGTTCACGGGTCTGCCGGTGGCTGAAGACCTGATGACCCAGTTCGACGTGGAAGCCCAGAAGATGCTCGCCGGCGAGCAGTCTCCGGAAGAAGCCGCCGCCAACGCTCAAAAGGGCTGGATGGCGAAATTCTGAGCGACCTGTTCCCCGTTGCTATCTTCCACCGGGTAGCCTGACTTAGGGCAGGCCACCCGTCAACAACGAATCGGCAATTTGAGATGGACCTCTTTCCGAAGCGCACCTTCCTCTTGAAGGCACATCCCAAGGGTGGCACATGACTCGGCAGAAGCGCTCCCACCATCGACTGAAACGAGTGGTCGCACCCTATCTTTATCTGTCACCCTCGCTCCTCATCATCGGCCTTCTGATGCTACTGCCGATGGTGACGGTGATTGGCTATTCGTTCCAGAACAGCGCGGTGCTGCGTCGCGACCCATCCTTTGCCGGACTGAAACACTACCACGCGATCTTTGCCGATCCGGTGTTCTGGGCCTCGCTGTGGCACACGCTCTACTTCACCTGCATGAGTGTCATCTTCCATATGACCATCGGCATGGTCTTCGCACTCATGCTGAACAGCGACCGCATCAATCCGACGCTGCGCAACATTCTGCGCGTGCTCTACATACTGCCTTGGCTGTTCACCGCGGTGATTATCGCCGTGATCTGGCGCCTCCTGCTCGAGCCGAACGGTGTCGTGAACAGCGTTCTCATGCAGATGGGCATCATCGGTTCCAAGGTCGAGTGGTTTTCCTCGACGGCGACCGCGCTGCACGCCGTCACCTTCGCCAATATCTGGGCGGGCTACCCGCTTTTCATGGTCAGCTTGCTCGCAGGCTTGCAGGGCATTCCCAAGGATTTCTACGAGGCCGCCGATATCGACGGGGCGAAGGCCTACCAGAAGCTGATCTTCATCACCATCCCGCAGCTGATGCCGATCATCATCAGCATCTCGCTGCTCGACTTCATCTGGACCATGCAGGTCTTTCCATTGATCTGGATAACGACGGGCGGCGGTCCGATCTACTCGACCGAGGTCCTCAGCACCTACACGTACAAGCTGGCGTTTTCGAGCTACAACCTGTCGCAGGCGTCGGCGAGCGCCGTGGTCATCCTGCTGATCTCTCTCGGCCTGACGCTGTTCTACATCCGCTATCAAAAGGCTCGGTAGTCACCATGAGGAAAAGGCACACACCGAAAGACAGACTGATCACCGTCGCGCTCCATGTCGCGCTTGCCGCAGGGCTCTTTTTCGCGGCCTTCCCGATCTACTGGATGCTGAGCAGCTCGTTCAAGTCGAATACCGAAATCTTTGCCCTGCCACCAACCGTCCTGCCGAAGGCCTTCACGCTGGAAGCGTATGCGGCCATCCTCGGCGACCCGGTAAAGCTGCGCTTCTTCTTCAACAGCTACTTCGTGGCCGGAGCGGTGACCGTGCTGACGGTCCTGATCGCCTTGCTGGCGGCTTATGGGTTCAGCCGTTTCAATTTCCGCGGAAAGGGCAGCCTCAACACACTCATAATCAGCACGCAGACGATTCCGCCGATCACGCTTTTGATCCCCTTCTTCGGGCTTGTCGTCTCGTATGGCATCTTCGACACCTACGTCGCACTGATCCTGACTTACCTGGTGTTTACGCTGCCCTACGCGATCCTGCTGATGACGGGATATCTGAACACCTTACCCCGCGATCTCGATGAAGCGGTGGCTGTCGACGGCGGCACCAGCTGGACCGCACTCTGGCGGGTGATCGTCCCGATTTCACTGCCTGGTATCGTGGCGACGTCGGTCTACACCTTCCTGTTGTGCTGGAACGAATTTCTCTTTGCGCTGACGCTGACGAAGTCAACGTCCATGCGCACCGTCCCGATCGGCATCCAACTTTTGATGGGGCAGCACGCCTTCGAATGGAACCAGATGATGGCGATGAGCGTGCTGGGCTCGCTACCGCTCTTGCTCATCTACCTCGTTGCCCAGAGGTTCTTCCTCGCCGGCATGACCGCGGGCTCGGTCAAGTAGGATGTCCCTCCCACGGAGAACCGATGGGGAAGGCCGCGCGTCGAAATCGATGGATTGGACCTTCTCTGCTGGCAAGCGATATCGCCGCGGCCTCGGGCGTCTTCATAGCGCCGCTGAATCGTGCTCGTGCTGTTCATCCAGCGCCACATCAACAAAGCTGACGCAGGGCGGCATCAAGGAATGAAAGCATGAAAGACCTGAAAGTCGGTTGCCAGACCTTCACCTGGGAAATGCTCGGAGACCGGTTTGCCGGTGGTCCCGACGATCTCTTGAAGGCGATCGCCGATGGCGGTTATGCCGGCATCGAGATCACCGACACGATGATCGGCCGCTATGCCGACAGGCCGGCGGAATTCGCCGCGGCGCTGAGATCGGCCGGCCTCACCCTTGTTTCTTTCGCCTTCGGCTCGAAGAGCGGCTTTACGCTGATGGAGAGCATCGGCCCCGACCTGGAGACAGCGAAACGCTGGATCGATTTTGCCGCTGCCTTTCCAGGCGCGCTGGTTTCGATGGGCTCGGCCACCGTCGTGTCCGACGGCCCGCGTGACGACAAGTTTGCCATCGCGGCCGAGGTGTACAACAAGGCCGGCGAACTCGGACGCAAGGCCGGCGTCGACATCGCCGTCCATCCCAGTTCCCACCACAACACGCTGCTGTTCGACCGTGCCGACTACGATCGGATTTTCGGGCTGATCGACCCCTCGCTTGTCGGCTGGGTACCCGACACCGGCCACATATTGCGCAGCCATCAGGACATGGCAGATACGCTCACCACCTACCGCGACCGCATCCGCTACATGCATCTGAAAGACGTCGATGCCAGCGGCACCTGGGCGATGCTCGGCAAGGGCGTCTGCGATACCCAAGCGGTGATCGATATCGCCAGCGCCGCACCTCGTTTCAACGGCTGGCTGGTGCTGGAAGAGGAATCCGAGACCGCCGCCGGCGATCCGGCCGCCGCGGTCAAGACCAACCGCCAGACGATGCGCGGCTACGGCGCGTGAGGAAAAGACCATGATCCGGAAGCAAGACCGTCGCCTTCGTGTCGGCGTGCTCGGCTGCGGGCCGATCGCCCAATTCGCCCATCTCGAATCCTGCGTGAAGGCCGGCAACGCCGACCTCTATGCGATCTGCGATGCCGCCCCCGATCTTCTGGCGCGCATGGCCGCGACCTATGAACCCGAAAAAGTCTATGGCGATTACGATGAGATGCTGGCCGACCCGCAACTGGAAGCGGTGATCGTGGCGACCTCCGACGCCTATCACGTGCCGATGTCGATCAAGGCGCTCAAGGCCGGCAAGCACGTGCTGTGTGAAAAGCCGATCGGCGTCTCGGTCGAGGAAGGCGAGATGCTCGCCAATGCGGTCCGGCGCTCCGGCACGGTGCTGCAGGTCGGCCATATGAAGCGCTTCGACCCGGCACTGGAAGCGGCGCGCGATTTCGTCCGCGATGGGATCGGCGAGATCCTGGCGCTAAAAGCCTGGTATTGCGATTCCACGCACCGCTACACCAACACCGACGCGGTCCAGCCGTTGCCGGTCACCAGCAAGCTGGCGCGCAAGCCGGGCGGCAATCCGAAGGCCGATCTCAGGCAGTATTTCATGCTCGCGCACGGCTCGCACCTCGTCGACACCGCGCGCTTCCTGTGCGGCGAGATCGTTGCCGTGCGCGCCCGCCTCAACAAACGTTTCGGCGCCTATTGCTGGTTCGTCGAAACCGAGTTCGCCAATGGCGCGCTTGGCCATCTCGACCTCACCGTGGCTGTCCGCATGGACTGGCACGAGGGTTTTCAGCTCTATGGCGAACACGGCTCGGTGATCGCGAAGACCTTCAATCCCTGGTATTTCCGGGCGAGTGAGGTCGATATCTTTCACGAGAAGGATGCAACGTCGCGAAGGCCGCTCGGCGCCGACGGGCATTTCTTCAGGCGCCAGCTCGAAGGCCTCGCCGAGACAATCCTTGACGGCAAGCCGATGCGCGGCGCCAACGTCGAGGACGGACTTGCCTCGATCCGCGCCATGGTGGCGATCGCCCGTTCGGTCGAAACCGGTGATCGCGTCGTGATCGCTTCCGTAACGGGAGCGGTCTGATGCAGATCGGGGTGTTCGCCAAGACCTTCCCCGGCAGCGAGCCGGCTGGCGTGTTGGCAGCGGTCCGCGACGCGGGATTTGCCGTCACCCAGTTCAACCTTGCCTGCGCCGGGCTGCCGTCGATGCCGGATGCGGTGCAAAAAGACGCCATTGATGCCATCGCGGCCGCATCGAATGCTTGCGGTGTCGTCCTTGCAGCGCTCTCGGGAACCTACAACATGGCCCATCCCGCCAAAGCTGTGCGCGACGACGGCCTGCGTCGGCTTGGCGTGGTCATCAAGACCGCGGCAGACCTTTCCGTTCCGTTGGTCACCTTGTGCACGGGAACGCGCAACGCGGACGATCAGTGGGCATATCATCCCGACAATACCGAGCCCTCGGCATGGGACGACATGGCGAGCGAGATGGAAAAGGCGTTGCAGCTCGCGGAGCGTCACGGCGTCGATCTCGGCATCGAGCCCGAACAGGCCAACATCGTCACCTCGGCGTCGGACGCGATGCGCCTCATCGCCGAGATGGGGTCGACACGGCTGCGCATCGTGCTCGATCCGGCCAACCTGTTCGAGCAGGCGAGCTCGGCCGAAGCACGCGCCATCGTCGCCGCCGCCGTCGAACGCACTGCGGGCCACGTCGCCATGGCGCATGCCAAGGACCGTTTCGCTGACGGCCGCTTCACGACGGCCGGCCGGGGTGTCGTCGACTTTGCGGATTTCGTCGCCAGGCTGAAAGTATCGGGCTTTGATGGGCCGCTGGTCACGCATGGCCTCTCGGCCGAAGAGGCACCCAGCGTTGCCCGCTTCCTCAAAGGGCTGGTGTGATGGCGCGCCTGGCCACGCTGCTTCGCGATGACGCCAAGCTTCGGATTTCCGATAGTGGCGACGGCATTGCGGTCATCTTTCAGCATGGGCTGGGCGGTGGCGACGCGCAGATCGCCCAGGCCTTCCCTTCCGGGCCGGGCTTGCGGCGCATCACGCTGGAATGCCGCGGGCACGGCGCGTCCGGACTGGGCAGCCGCCGGCCGTTTTCCCTGGAGATGTTCGCGGACGATGTTGTTGCCGCCGCCGATCAGGCCGGCCTCGATCGTTTCGTCGCCGGCGGCATTTCCATGGGCGCGGCGATCGCCATGCGCCTGGCCTGCCGTCATCCGGACCGCGTCGCGGGTCTTCTCCTGGTGCGGCCGGCCTGGATTTTCGACAGCGCGCCGGTGAACCTGCGGCCGATCGCCGAGGTTGCCAGGCTTATCCTGGACCACGGCCCCGACAAGGCGAGGGCGATCTTCGCGCAATCGGAAACCGCCGCGCGCCTGCAGCGCGACGCGCCCGACAACCTTGCCTCGCTGTTCGGGTATCTTGACCGGCCGGACGCCGCGCCGTTCGCGCAGGTCCTCGCCGACATTGCCGCCGACGGCCCGGGAGTTTCAGCGAGTGACGCCGCTGCCCTTGGCATCCCCACGCTCGTCATCGGCAATGCCATGGATGCGGTGCATCCGCTGCCGGCTGCGCGCTCGCTTGCCGCCGCAATTCCCGGCGCGACCTTTGCCGAAGTCGCTCCCAAGGCGCTCGACAGCGTCAGGCATTTCGCCGAGCTGCAGGCTGATATCACGACCTTCCTTCACACCTCCTCGAACTTCCGGAGCCTCATTCCGTCATGACGACCAAATCCTTGTCCGGTCCCGACGCCATTGCCGCCCTGCCGCGCAACCGGCTGCTCGGCGAATTTTCCTTGTGGTCGGCCGACCTTGCCAATATGGAACGCGACCTGAAGCGCATAGAACCTCACGTCGACCTCCACCACATCGACGTCGCAGACGCCCGCTTCACCCCCGGCTTCCTGTTCTTCCCGGACCTGGTAGCGCGGATCGCCAGGCTGACGGCAAAACCGATCCATGTGCACCTGATGGTCGAAGCCGAGATCGTCGAGGAGCAGACGCGTCAGTTCATCGATGCCGGTGCCGACCTGGTCAGTGTCCACGCCGAAAACGGCGAAGCCGGCCTGCGCGCCGTGCGGCTGGCGCATGCGCTCGGCGCCGAGACCGGCGTGGTGCTCAGGCTGGAAACGCCGGTGGCCGCGGTCACGCCTTTCCTGTCGCAAGTGGCGTTTGTGACGCTTCTCGGCACATCCATCGGCGTCAAGGGCCAGAGCCTTTCCGAGCAGGCCTGCCCACGTTTGGTCGAAGCGCGCGCACTGATGAGAAAAGCCGGTCGCGAAACCGATATCATCCTGGCTGCCGACGGCGGCATCCGCCACGAGACGGTGCCGCGCCTGCGCGAAGCCGGGGCCGAGACGGTGGTGCTCGGATCGCTGGCATTCGGCGACCCTGACCTCGCGCAGCGCATGGCCTGGCTGAGTGGACTGAAGGTCGCCGCCTGATGACAAGACTGGCCCTCGCCTTCGATCTCGGCGGAACGGAGCTGCGCGGCGCGCTGGTCGAGAGCGGCGGCCGCATTGTCGCGCAGGTTTCGGCGCCGACGATGGCGATAGCGGGATCGGATGCGGTGATCGGCCAGATCATTGCACTGGCCGGGGCGCTTCTGGCACAGCGCCCACAGGCGGATGTCGCCGGCATCGGCATCGGCGCGCCGGGACCGCTCGACCCCAAGGCCGGCATCGTGATCGCGCCGCCGACGCTGGCCGGCTGGCACGACGTGCCGTTGATCCACATCCTCGGCAAGCATTTCGGCCTGCCGGTGCGGCTGGAAAACGACGCCAACGCGGCCGCCCTTGGCGAATGGCGCTTCGGCGCCGGCCGGGGCAGCGGCTCCCTGGTGTTCGTCACCGTGTCGACCGGCATCGGCGGCGGGGTCGTTGCCGATGGCCACATCTATCACGGCCGGCGCGGGCTAGCGGCCGAGATCGGCCACATGACCATCACCGGCGAGGGCGACCGCTGCTTCTGCGGCGCCGTCGGCTGTTTCGAGGCGGTCGCCTCCGGAACCGCGCTCGGGCGGCGTGCCACAGCGCTGACAACGCCGGGCGACGGCTCCCGGCTCAGGCGCCTTTCGGCTGACGGCAACGTTTCGGCCAGGCACGTCGTCGAAGCCGCACGTGCCGGCGATATCAGCGCGCTCGAATTGATCGAGGCGGAGGCGAAGTGGCTCGGCATCGGCTTCACCAACCTGCTTCACCTCTATTCGCCGGACCTGATCGTCATGGGCGGCGGCCTCGCCAATGGCTTCGACCTGTTGGCTCCAACCATCAGGGCGACCGTCGAGCAGCGGGCGATGCCGGCCTACAGGGATGTACCGATCGTGCCGGCGCAGCTTGGCGACCGCGCAGGACTGATCGGCGCGGCCAGCCTGATCCTGTGGGAAGGCGAACCGGGCGTATCTACTTGACCAGTGGCCGAATGCGCCATGGTGCAAAACCCTTGAGATGCCGGCAGGACAGAGGGGGGCGCCAAGGATCGCTGCAGTCTTCATTCTGCGCCGCTGCATCGCCCGACTGAGCTTGGCGGGCGCGCAGCCTGCCGCCTACTTCCCGCAATGGTGATCGTTGATCTTGTTCAAGGCATTCGCGTCGGGTCCGACCCTGTGGTAGGAGCAGGCTCCTGCGGCTGTCGTGAACAACTGCCGATCATAGTAGCGCGGGCCGCCGAACAGAATGTCGATGATGTTGCCTTCGGCGGGGACGTAGCGATCACGGTCAGGCCGATCATCGCGATCTCCAGCCAAGGCCGCGACAGACATGCTGCACCCCATTGCGAAAACGAGAGCGCGGATCGCAAAACGTTTTGTTGTCATCGGGGAATGCCTTTCTGGCCGTTCGGCTTCTCACCATACATCCAAAATCGCCAGCCGGACAAAAGTTCCCTCACCCTGGCCGGACCAAGCTCAACCATGTGACCTGTCACAATAGGTTTATCCTGCGGCACTGCGCGGCAATCTACCCCGCGATCTCCAGCAAGGACGATACCAGCAACCGACGTTCGTCCTGTGAGAGGACGTCCGAATCGAAGAGATTCATGCTGCGAAGTCCTTCGATGGCGAGGTAGCAGACCAGCAGCGCCTTGAGGTCCGGCGTTTCTCCCTTGAGCCGCTCGAAAACCTGCCGCCTGAACGCTTTTATCGGCGTCAGGAAATCGGGATCCTCGGCGATCGCCGAAAATATCCAGGAAGCTGACGGTTTCGATTCGGCGGCATGTTCGGCCGAAAGCTTGATGTAGGTCGCAAGCGGGCTCTCGCCGCTGACGCCGGCAGTGCGGGCGGCGTCCAGCGCCTGCTCGAAGGCGCGCAGATAATCCTCAACCAGCGCCTGCATCAGTTTCGCCTTGGTCGGGAAATTGTACAGCAAGCCGCCTTTCGACACCCCGGCCCGGCTGGCGACGGCGTCCAGCGACAGGCTGCCCGGCCCTGTCTCACGTGCCACATCAGCGGCCGCGGCGAGAATTTTATCACGCGAATTTGCTCTGCGGGCTTTCATCAATCGTTCCCCCATACATTAGCCTACGCGGAATTGACAAGACCGTCCAGACGGTACAGTAAGGTCGCCGTCATTTGATATCGGGACCAGTCACAGATATGTGTTTGGGTCATCCGACTGTTGTGCCGGGCCATGGCCAAGGGGACTGTTCGTGATCAAGCGTTTTATCATTGCCTTCATTCTGCTCGTGCTGGTCTGCGGCGGCATCGTCGGCTTCAATTTGTTCCGCGACAATGCAATGCAGCAATTTTTCGCCACGATGAAACCGCCGGCCGCGACCGTGTCGACGACAATCGTCAAGCCGACGGAGTGGACGCCGGGCGTCGAGGCGATCGGCACTGTCAGCGCGGTCCGCGGCGTCGACCTGACCGTCGAAACCGCCGGCATCGTCAAGGACATCCTTTTTCACGCCAATCAGAAGGTTGAAGCCAACGCGAGTCTCCTTCAGCTCGACGATGCCGCCGAACGCGCCGATCTCGATGCGACGAAGGCGCAAGCAGCGCTCGACCAGACGGCGTTGACACGCGCCCTTGAATTGCAGAAACGCGATGTCGGCTCGGAATCGACGCTCGATACGGCGCGGGCAGCCGCATTGGCTTCCGCTTCGCGGGTCAACAGGCTGCAGGCGGTGCTCAAGCAGAAGCTGCTGACAGCGCCCTTCGGCGGCACCGTCGGTATCCCCAGGATCGACCTCGGCCAGTATCTCTCACCCGGCACTTCCGTAGCGACCCTGCAGGATCTGGAGACGATGCGGGCCGATTTCTCAGTTCCCGAACAGCAGCTTCCGCTGCTGAAGATCGGCCAGACGGTGCGGCTGGGCATTGGTGACGGCGAGCTGCCGTTCGCCGGCACCATCCGCGGTATCGACCCGAAGATCGATCCGACCAGCCGGCTGGTGACGGTCAGGGCCGAGGTCGCCAACCCCGAAGGCAAGCTGACCCCTGGCCAGTTCGTGCAGGTGCGCGTCGAACTGCCCGAGGAAAACAACGTGCTGACGGTGCCGCAGACCGCGCTGACCTCCAGCCTCTACGGTGACTTCGTCTTTGTGGTGCGTCCAGCGAAGCCAGCCGCAGCCAATGGCGCCGCCGCTGCCAACGCGGAAGAAAAGCCGACCACGGATAGTGCGAAGCCCGCGACTGAAGCGCCCGCGGCAAAACCCGAGGAACAATCGGCTGCTGCGCCGGCCGAACCGACGGCGGAAGAACAGAAGCCGCAGCTCGTGCTTGCCCAGGTGTTCGTCAAGCCAGGCCGCCGTAATGCCGGCCTGGTTGAGATCCTGGATGGCATCGCGCCCGGCGACGAAGTCGTTACCGCCGGCCAGAACCGCCTTTCCAACGGCATGTCCGTTGCCGTCGACAACACCATCGATCCGACCAAGCCGGCAAACCAGCAGGCAGCCCAGAAATGAGCTTCTCCGACATCTTCATTCGCCGTCCGGTCCTTTCGACCGTGCTCGCCTTGATGATCCTGCTTCTGGGTTTCCAGGGTATCTTCAGCCTCTCGATCCGGCAGTATCCGGAGGTCGAAGAAACGGCCATCACGATCACCACAGCCTATCCCGGCGCCAGCGCCGACCTGATCCAGGGGTTCATTTCCGCGCCGATCGCCCGTGCCGTCGCCTCGACCGAAAACATCGATTACGTCACGTCGGCGAGCCGGCCGTCCTCAAGCACCGTGACGGTGCGGATGAAACTCGGGTCCAACCCCGACGTCGCGCTGAACGAAGTCTTGTCGAAGGTACAAAGCGTGCGCGGCGACCTGCCGGACGAGTCCGAAGACCCGGTGATCGTCAAGGGCACCGGCGAGCAGTTCGCGATGATGTATATCTCGATGCAGAATCCGAACATGACGCCGGAACAGCTCACCGAATATATCGAGCGCGTCGTGCGGCCGCGCATGTCGACGGTCGAGGGTGTCGCCGACGTGCAGATTTTCGGGGCCGCCGAATATTCGATGCGCGTCTGGATCGACCCGATCAAACTGGCGGCGCGCGGCGTGACGGCGTCGGACGTGCTGACCGCCATCAACGCATCGAATTTCCTCTCAGCACCCGGCAATACCGAAAACGAGTACGTCGCCTCCTCGATCACCGTCCGTTCGACGCTGCAGACGCCGGAGGCTTTCGCCGCTCTTCCGCTTCGTTCCACAGACGGCAATGTGGTGAGGCTGCGCGACGTGGCGCGCGTCGAGCTCGCCGCGGCGAACACCGACACCAGGGTTACTTTCAACGGCAAGCCCGGCATCTTTCTCGCCATCTTCCCGACGCCGGCCGCCAATCCGCTGACGACAGCGGAGGCGATCCACGAAATCGTGCCGACGATCCAGGAGACGCTGCCGCAAGGCATGACGATCGAGATCGTGTACGATTCGACCGAGCAGATCAGCGCTTCGATCGAGGAGGTGTTCAAGACCATCGGCGAAGCGGTCGCCATCGTCATCGTCGTCATCCTGCTCTTCCTCGGCTCGTTCCGCTCGGTGCTGATGCCGATCGTGACCATTCCGCTGTCGCTGATCGGCGTCTGCTTCCTGTTGTTTACGCTGGGCTATTCGATCAATCTCTTGTCGTTGCTGGCCATGGTGCTGGCGATCGGCCTCGTCGTCGACGATGCCATCGTGGTGGTGGAAAACATCCACCGCCACATGGAGGAAGACGGTTTGTCGCCGATGCAGGCGGCCTTCAACGGCATGCGGGAGATCTCGTCCGCCGTCATCGCCATGACGATAACGCTGGCCGCCGTGTTCGCGCCGCTGGCCTTCACCGGCGGCCTGACCGGCGCACTGTTTCGCGAATTCGCGGTGACGCTTGCCGGCTCAGTGGTGCTTTCGGGTGTCGTCGCCCTTACCGTCACGCCGATGATGTCGGCACGCATCCTGCGGGCCGGCTCGCACAGCCGCTTCCAGCGCATTGTCGACAACACGTTCAGGCGCGTCGAAAACGTCTATGAGCGGCTGGTCAGCGGCTCGCTAAAATATCGTCCGGTGACGCTGATGATCGTCATCGCACTGGTCGCCACTACCGGCTTCATGTTCACCAAGACCGCCGGCGAACTGGCGCCGGAAGAAGACCAGGGCTTCTTGCTGTCTCTTGTGAACGCGCCGCGCTACGCGACGTCGGACTACACCGAGACCTATGTGAACCAGATTCTCGGGCTGATGAATGATATTCCCGAAACCAGGGCGCGGTTCTCCGCCGTCGCCTTTCAGGGCCCGACGAACAGCGCCTTCGTCGGCTTCGCATTCAAGGACTGGGCCGAGCGCGAGCGCAGCTCGAAGGAGCTTCAGGAAGACATCACCGCCCGCCTTACCAAGGTGGCGGGCGTCGAGGCTTTCGTCTTCGCCCCACCGACGCTGCCCGGCTCCGGCGGCGGCCTGCCGGTCACCATGGTGGTGCGCTCGACCGGCGATGCCTCCCAGGTGTTCCAGGCGGCCGAGGACATCAAGAACAAGGCGCAGGCCTCCGGTCGCTTCCTCGCCGTGCAGAATTCGATGTCCTTCGATGCGCCGCAAGTGACGGTGACGATCGACCGCGACCGCGCCGCGGCGCTCAACCTGCCGATCGCCGACATCGGCCGGACGCTGACCCTTTTGGTCGGTGGCGCCGAGGTGGCGCAATTCGACCGCGAGTCCAACAGCTACGACATCATTCCGCAGGTGCCGCAGAACTTCCGCGACAACCCTGAAAAGCTGGCCGAGTATTTCGTCCGCAGCGCGTCGGGCGAGATGGTGCCGCTCTCGGCGGTGGTGAAGATCTCGACCAACGCCTCGCCGGCCGTGATCGAGCAGTTCAACCAGTTGAACTCCGCGACGATTTCCGCTCTGCCATTGCCCACGCTGACCACCGGCGACGGGCTGAGGACCATCGAGGACATCGCCAGAGAAAGCCTGCCCGACACGTTCTTCATCGACTATACCGGCCAGTCGCGACAGGAGAAGGAACAGGGCTACACGATCATCATCGCCTTCGCGGCAGCTGTTCTCGTCATCTATCTGGTGCTGGCGGCGCAGTTCGAAAGCTTCCGCGATCCGTTGATCATCATGATGTCGGTGCCGCTGTCGATCTTCGGCGCAATCGTGCCGCTCAATCTGGGGCTGGGAACGCTCAACATCTACACGCAGGTCGGGCTGATCACGCTGATCGGCCTGATCACCAAACACGGCATTCTTCTGGTCGAATTCGCCAACCAGCAGCGCGAGCTCCACGGGATGCGGCGGCGCGATGCGATCGTCGCCTCGGCCAGGGTGCGGCTAAGACCGATCCTGATGACGACGGCGGCGATGGCGCTCGGCGTGGTGCCGCTGATCATTTCCAGCGGCGCTGGCGCCGCAGCGCGCTATTCGATGGGCCTGGTGATCTTCACCGGCATTCTGGTGGGAACCATGTTCACCCTGTTCGTGGTGCCGATGTTCTACACCTTCATCGCCAGCAAGGACCTGCCGCATCACGCCGAGAAGCCGGACCCGAAGCTGATGCCGGTGCCGGTTGATTGATTGACAAAAAGGCCGGAAACTTCCGGCCTTTTTTCTTGGGCAGTGATGTCCGAATCGCCTTCTTTATCTATTTGACGATGACGATCCTGGTGTTGGTCGGACCGAAAATCTCGACAAGCTGGTAGAAGTCGGCAGCGTTGTCCGGATGCAGCCGCACGCAGCCATGCGAGGCCGGCTGGCCGAGGCGCCTGACGAAATTGGTCGCATGCACGGCGTAGCCACCCTTGAAGAAGACCGAATGCGGCATCGGCGCGTTGTCATATTTCCTCGAATACCACATCTGGTGCATGCGGGTCGGCTTGAACGACCCGGTCGGGGTGAGATGCCCCCTACCGCCGATCGAGACTTTCCACGCGAAGGTCGGCCGGCCGTCGACGAGGACTTCCATCGTCTGCTGCGAAAGCGAAATCCGCGCCACGATCTGATTGGCCGCCCGATTGGCGGCCCGATTGGCAGCATCGGCAACGCCGTTGCCGGCGCCGAACAGAAAAACCGTGCCCGCGGTGACGGCGGCGGCGATGTTGATGAGCTTGGCGGAAATGGCAGTGTACATGATATCCCCCTGTCTGCCGGGGCATGGCCCGGCTCCAATTCGATGACTGGCTTGTCGTTGGGTCACGTTTCGAATTGATTTCGCACGGCCGACGTTTCTGTTTCGAAAGTGTTTCCTCTGGTTAACGGCCGGACGCCCATCCGAGGCATTTGCAGGGGTGAAACCAAGGACAGGACGGTTTGCCTGGTCGATCTCAACCCGCGAAAAGGTACTGCCGTCTCCCGGGGAAAGTGCGGTATTGCCTCACATGAAAGAAATTTGACTTGGCTCGAAACCAATCGGCAACAAAGCGCCGACTCGAGCGGCATGATCTGGATACAGGCCGCCCGCAGAGTTGACCCAACGAAAACAGCCGGCACAAACGAAGATGAACATGCAGTCTAACGCGATCTCCTGGCTGTTCAGGATAAGCTTAGCCGCAGTGTTGATTTGCATGCCGCACTGTTTTCGCCACGGTCTGGATCGTGTCCAGCCTGCGCATAACCGGCTCAAGGCCCTCTGGCGGGTCGGTTTTGGGCTGAAGAAGATGCGCGGCACCTCCGGCAACTTGCAGCCGAGAGGACCGAAGGCCCGCGCCGCAACGGGGGGCTCCGATGGCGGCGCGGGCACTTCGGGGTTTTCCCTGAAGCGAATCTGAAACCAAATTTGGGGGACGAAAACGATGAACACGAAATTTGCAGCTTCGGTGCTTTCCGCACTGCTCTACGCACAGGGCCTGCTCGGCTTTGCCGGCCTCGCCACCGTGCTTCTCAGGGATCGTGCCCATGCCAGCGAATTCGTCGCGGCCAGCGAAATGCCGTCAGGTCCGTCGCTTCTCGTGGTGCGCTGAGCGTCTGGGCGTGTGGACAGTACGGTGAGGGCCGCGGCCTCAGTCGGCGAACTGCGTCGGCGGATCGAACCGGTAGCCCGCACCCCGTATGGTGGTGATGGTTTCGGTGTCGAGCTTGCGGCGCAGTCGCACGATGCGCGAATCGATCGAGCGATCGAAGGCATCGGCATTTTCGGCGGGCGCGGCGGCGATGATATCGTCGCGCGTCAAGACCTTGCGCGGACTGGCCAGGAACAATCTGAGCAGCGCCACCTGACCCGGCGACAACTGTTCTTCCGTGCCGGAGCGATGCATGACCATGGCCGACCGGAGGTCGACCGTCGCGTTCTCCAGCACGACCAATTCCCCGGCGTTCCGGCCGCGCCGTGCCAGCAAGCCGCCGATACGGGCGGCGAGTTCCCTGACGTTGAGCGGGCTCTCGACGACGTCGGCGGCGCCGAGCTCGAGCGCCAGCACCTTGTCGACGAGATCGGCCGGCCGGCAGATCAGGATGAAATCCGGCCCGCCCTCGCCGCCATGGCGCTTGAGCAGATCACGCCCTTCCGCCTGGCTGAGGCTGTCGCCGACGACAACGACATCGATGCCGTTTCCGGAAAGCAAGGATTCGGCCTCCCACGGCTGCCGCACTGCGCGCACGTCATGACCGCGCCGTTCGAGATGGTCGGCCAGATCGGTTGCGACCACTTCGGCGACGGAAACAAGCGCGATGATGGATCGTGCAGCCATTTTTTTCCACCCTGCAACCCGGCAACCCAAGATGAGTGCTGGACATGATGTTTATACCCAATCTACTTTCCGCTGAAAGTGGGAGCGAGAGCATCGTGCGGGCACGAATTGTCGTCGTCGAGGACGAGCCGGATCTGAGGGACGCGGTTGCCGAGTATCTCGACGCCAGCGGCTACGATGTCGCTACGGCCGAGAGTGCCAGCGCTGCGCGAACCTTGCTGGAAACGCAGTCGTTTCACCTGGCCATCCTCGACATCGCCATGCCGGGCGAGGACGGCCTGTCGCTTGGCCGCTGGATGCGCTCGAAAACGCCGATCGGCATCATCTATGCCACTGCCGCCGGCACCGCGCTCGACCGCATCGTCGGGCTGGAACTCGGCGCCGACGACTACATCGTCAAGCCTTACGAATTGCGCGAGGTGCTGGCGCGGGTCCGCAGCGTGCTGCGCCGCGTGCCGCAGCCGGCCGAGCCGCAGGCCGCCAAGGCCGAAACAACTGCCAACCGCCGTTCCATGAGCTTCGGACCTTTCCATGCCGATCTCGACGGTCGGTTCGTCACCGGCACCAATGGGACGGTCATCGACCTGGCCAAGAGCGAGTTCGACGTGCTGGAGGTCTTCCTGACGCGTGCCAACCGCTTGCTGACGCGTGCGGCGATCTCCGAGGCGATCGGCTTCGCGGAAGATCCTGAATCCTCACGTGCAGTCGATATCCGCATCATGAGGCTGAGGAAGAAGATCGAGGCGGACCCGGCCAATCCGAAATTCCTGCGCACAGTCCGCGGCGAAGGCTATATCTTCTCGCTGCCGACCGGCGAAGGCAACTGAGCGGCGCGACCAACCACTTTCGGTGGCACGACTGTGAAATGACGGCTGACCATGACGGCTGAAGCACGCGGCGATAGGCACGGCGTCAGGCAGGGCGCGGCGATGGCCGCTGTTCACATCGTTCGCCGGCTTCACGAAGCTGGCGACTGGCAGCGCGAGATGGGCAGCATCCTTGAAACGCTGTGCGAGGCCATGGATTGCCAGCGCGGCATCCTGTTTCGGCTGCGCGAGCTGCCCGGCCAGGGCTTTGCCCAATCGGTGGCGGCCTACTGGATCGACCCCCGATATGGTGGCGAACTGGCATCGCCGACGGTGATCATGCAGTCGGTTGTCAATTCGGACCCACTGCTGGAACGGTTGGCGGAGGACGATCGGCAAGGCAAGATCTTCGCGGGACACACGCGCGACCTCGAAGGCTTTCTGAGAACCGACTTCGAAAAGCAGCACATCAAGTCGTTCCTGTCGGTGTCGGTCTTTGCGCATGGCCATCTGTGGGGCACGCTGGCGGTCAACGACTGCGTGAACGAGCGCGAATGGACCGACGAGGAAGTGGCGACGCTGCACATCGTGGCGCTGGCCATCGGCGACGCCATCGAACGATCGCTTTCCGATGCCCACGCCAGCGAAGTCATCCGCCGCACCATGCTGCAGGCCTCGCTCGACGCGATCATCGTCATCGACGAGACCGGTTCGATCATCGAGTTCAATCCGGCCGCCGAAAAGATGTTCGGCTACCAGCGCAGCGACATCCTCGGCAAGGACCTGCTCGACACCGTCGTTCCGGACTATTATCGCAAGGGCTATGTGTCGGGCGCCGAATACATGTCGGGCCGCGGCGCGCCGATGGTCGGGCAGCGGATCGAGACCGTCACCCAGAATGCTGCCGGCGAGGTCTTTCCGATCGAATTGACGGCAACCGAGATGCGGGTCGCCGACCGCCGCCTGATCTTCGGCTCGATCCGCGACCTCCGCGACAAATTGCGTGCCGAGGAGGAGATCGGCCGCCAGCGCGAAAAGCTCCACCAGAACGAGAAGATGGCGGCGATGGGCTCGCTGCTTGCCGGCGTGTCACACGAGCTCAACAACCCGCTTGCCGTGGTCGTCGCCCAATCGACTTTGTTGCACGAGTTCGCTTCAGACCCGCAGACCAAGGTGCGCGCCGAAAAGGTGCGCGCCGCCGCAGAGCGCTGCGGCCGCATCGTCAAGAGCTTCCTCTCGATGGTCCGCCTGCATCCGGCGTCGCAGGCCGAGACCGACCTCAACCAGGTGGTCCGCGCGGCACTCGAAGTGACCGCCTACGGCGCCAGGTCGACCGGCATCATTATCGATACCGATTTCGCCAGCGGCCCGCTGCTGGCCATGGCCGACGCCGACCATGTGACGCAAGTGGCCGCCAACTTCCTCATCAACAGCCAGCACGCTCTGGCCGGCATCGGCGGCGACAGGCTGATCAAGATTCGCACGTTTCGCAGCGATCGCGGCAATCCCTGTTTCTCGGTCGAGGACAACGGGCCGGGCGTGCCGGAAGCGATACGCTCTCGCATCTTCGAATCGTATTTCACCACCAAGCCGGTCGGCGTCGGCACCGGCATCGGCCTGTCGATTTCGAAATCGATCATCGAACGGCACAATGGCAATGTCTGGTTCGAGGAAGTTCTGCCGAGAGGCGCCCGTTTCGTCGTCCAGTTGCCGGCGATCGCCGGCGGCGCGGCCGCCGCCGGCGAAAGCCCGTCGCGCTCGAGCGGATTGCGCCACGCCCTGATCATCGACGACGAGCCGGATGTCGCCGCCTCGCTGTCCGACATTCTGGAGTTGATGGGCATCAAGTCGCGGATCGTGCCGGCCTGGGCGTCGGCCGCCGCGACCTTGTCGGGCCATATGCCGCCGGACATCGTCTTTTCCGATCTGCGCATGCCCGGCACAAGCGGCATATCGATCTATCGCGAACTGCTCGCCGAAAAGCCTGATCTGGCGCGGCGCTTCGTTCTGGTCACCGGCGACCTGATCGGCGCGAAAGCAGAAATCGAGGCATTGCCGGCGCCGCAGCGGCCGCAGATCCTGGAAAAGCCGTTCAGCACGCTGGACGTGCGCGGGGTGCTGTCGGCCATCGCCGAGCAGGCCGCATTGGGCAGCTAGGATTTCGGACTGGTGGAAATCGGTTTTTGAAAAAATCCGATGCTCAACAAAGGGGCTTTCCAGAGAAAAAAGACTCCCGGCCGAGGATGCGGCGGGAGCCTGCCTGGAGCGCTGGAGGGGCGCTCGGGCATCAAAAAACGTTCGGCGTATCGGTCAGCGGCGCGGCATTGGCGATCACGCGAACCGCGCGGGCCTTGTGAATGCCGGATTGCTCCGCAATGACGCGCAGGCACTCCGCACTCTCGGCGCCCCAGGCCTGCCCCTTGCAGACAAAATCGATCTCCGGCATCGGCAGCCGCGCGGTCTTGGTCGTGGTCGGCTCGCCCTTGACGATGTTTGCCGGCGGGTTCAGTGAAGCAAAGGCGGGACCAACAGTCGGCGCGAACGCCATGCCGGCGAACGCGGCGGCGCCCAGCACCACGAACAGCGCCATCGGATGGTCGTTGGCGCGCTGGCGCAGCGCCAGCTTCGGCCGCCGATCCTTGCCCTTCAGCGCTTGCAGACGGCGGTCATTGCAGGCAGTCCGGATTTTCGTATACATCGCGCTTCCCTTCGTCGATCTTCTTTTTTTGTTGAAACGAACTTAGTCGCACCTTGTAACGGACGAACGACGCACGCAAACTGACCGTGTAACAGCTTTGAAACGGGATTTCGGCGGGCACATCCGGTCATCGCAGGGGCGCGGGATCAAATCGCGCCGCCGCTCTGGCCCGGCGACGTCCGGTCGCCACCTTGAGACGCCCTCGCCTGCACCATGAGGCGCTGGTGATTACTGCGGATTAAATTCCCTGAGGATTTTCCGTGCCGCAATGCGCCCAGCCACGATTGCGCCTTCGACATAGCCCGGAAACAACGGCGACAATTCCGAGGATGCGAAATACACCGGCGGCGCGCCGGCCAGGATGGTTTGTTCGGCCTCGGTGGCGCTCGTATCGATGATGAGATCGGCGTAGCCGCCACCGCTCCAGCGATCATCGGTCCAGTCGCGACAGCTGAAATCGATGAAGCCGTCAGCGTCCGTGCCGAGCGCCTGCCTCAGCCGCGTTATAACCTCGGTGCGCAACGCGGCATCTCCAAGTTCCCGCCAGCGGAGGGCAAGCGGCCCGCCGACAAAGACGACCAACGCGGGGTGGCCGTCGTCCTTGCTGGCGTCACAGGCAAAAAGTGCGGGCGGATCGCGCCACATCACCATGCCGCTCAAGCCCCTGGCGCGCCAAAAGGCGGTGGCATAGCGCACCTGTATTTTGATCACCGCGCCGCTCTGCCAGACGCCGAGAGCCTTTTGCAAGGCAGCCGGCAGCGCCGGCGCGAAGTCCAGCTTCGAAGCCATCATCGGCGGCATGGCGATCAGCGCTATTCGAGCCGTGATCGAGCCCGTCGTCGACGCGAGACGAACGCCTCCGAGCCTGCGGTCGATCGTTCTGACCGGGGTGTTCAATCGCAGGCGGTCGCCGAGATCGCCAGCCAGATCATCCGCCAGAGACTGCATGGTTTCGAGCACGAAATACTGCAGTTCCGACATCTCGTTGGTGATACGGCGGTCATTGTCGATGAGGTGCCAAAGCGGCAGTTTTTCGAGCGCCTGACACCACAGCCCCTCGATCATCGAGCGGAACGCCGCCTTGGCCTCGCCGGGATCGTTCTGGCGTTCGAGCCATGCGGCGACGGTCAAGCCGGAGATAGTCGGATCGCCCGGTGCGATCGCGTTCATGCGGTCGCGGATCGACATCGAGGCGTGGTAGATTCGCTCGATTTGCTTTGCGCCGGTCAGTGGTTGGGCAACGAACTCGCCCTTAGTATAGGTCTCGACCAACGTCTTGCCGCGCGTTCGCACCAGGGCCATCAGTTCCGGCATGTCCTCGCACAGGAACTGACCGCCGCTGTCGATCCGCTCGCCAAGCCCGTTCCATTGGGACTCGACCCGCCCGCCGACGCGGCCGCGCGCCTCGAGCAGCGCAAGATTGATGCCGGCCTTGCTCAATTCATGCGCGGCTGACAGGCCGGTAAAGCCGGCGCCGACGATGGCGACATCGGTTCGTACGGTCTGGCGCTTCAAGAGCCGGCCCTGAAGGTCTCGAAGCCCCCAATCATCCGCGGCTTGAGCTTCGGAGACAACGGTCCTGTCGAGATCATCAAACCCCGCTCGATCGAATTGCAGGTTGCTGGCTGCTCCGCCGGGCGACCCGCTTTAGCCAATGGTCTTTTCCAGCATGCTTATCCAGTTGCGGTAGGCGATCTTCTCGATCAGCGCGCGACCGAAGCCGCGCGCGGCGAACGCGTCGAGCAGCTTCGGCAGGCCGGTGACGTCGCCGACCACAGCCGGGATCATGGCGCCGTCGAAGTCGGACCCGAGCCCGACGCCGTCTTCGCCCAAAGCCTGCAGCAGTGAATCGACATGGCGCACCATGACGTCGAGACTGGTATCGGCATTCATCCGGCCGTCTTCGCGCAAAAACCCGGTCGCGAAATTCAGCCCGACCATGCCGCCCGAGTCGCGGATCGCGCCGAGCTGCCATTCGGTGAGGTTACGCGAATGGCCGCAGATCGCATGGACATTGGAATGGGTCGCGACCAGTGGTGCGTCGCTGATCTCGGCGACGTCGCGAAACCCCTTCTCGTTGAGGTGCGAAAGATCGACCATGATGCCGAGCTGGTTGCAGGCCTTGACCAGCGCCTTGCCGGCATCGGTCAGGCCAGGTCCGGTGTCGGGCGTCGACGGGAAACGGAACGGCACGCCATGGCCGAAAGCGTTCGGGCGGCTCCAGACGATGCCGAGCGAGCGCAAGCCGGCCGCATGCAGCACGTCGAGCATGGTCAGTTCGGGGTCGATCGCCTCGACGCCTTCGATATGGAACACCGCTGCGATCGACCCGTGCGCCATCGCGTTTCGCACATCGCCGGCGCTGCGGCAGACGGTGAGCGCCGACGCTCGTTCCAGCCTGAACAGGATCGAGGCCATGGCGATGGTGGAAGCAAGCGCGTCGGCGCGCGGAATTTCGGGCGGCAAGGGCTCGATATCGCTTGGCGCGGGAGGAACCGCACTGCGCTTGGATTTCTCGACCGGCGGCGGAAAGATCGCGAACATGCCGCCGGCAAAGCCGCCCTGTTTCGCACGCGGCAGGTCGATGTGGCCACCCGATGTTCCCTCGATGAACAGCTTTTCGACATCCGCGTCTTTCGACTGGTAGAGCCTGAGCAGCGTATCATTGTGGCCGTCGAAGACGGGAACACGATCGGTTTCGGTCATCAGGGGTTCATTTCGGTTCGATTAGTCGGCGGGCAATACACTACTTAGGCAAGGCAATACCCACTACGCAAGACGAGCGCTCGAACGATCGGGTACGAGACGCCGAATTGAAGGCGAGGGGCTTTGGGCGCGTTCTTGCCTTCTCCTTGCGGGGCCCGAAGGGCGGGCGGGGCCCGTGACTCGCCCCGGGCGGTGGATTGGCGCGCAGCGCCAAGACGGTTGGGTGCTGGACGGAGTGCTGTTGGTGCCAAGCTGGAACACCCCTCATCCGGCCGCGGAGCCTGTCCTCGGGCTTGCCGAGGCAAGACCCGTGGGCGGCCACCTTCTCCCACAAACAAGGGGAGAAGGGGGCGCCGCGATGAAGCGATGCGCTGTGGCTGCCCGCCCTCAACCGTCATCGTGCGCCGAGGCCTGGCGCCGGGATCGACGCTATTGCTTCAGCACGTCGGCCCATTCCGGATGACGTCGGAACTGGGCGTTGGCGAACGGGCAGAGCGGAATGATCTTCTTGCCCGCCGCGCGCGCGTCCTCGACGGCGCGGGTAACGAGTCTGAGCCCCGCGCCCTGGCCGCGAAACGCATCCGGCACTTCGGTGTGGTCGATGATGATCTGGTGCTCGCCGATCTTGGTAAAAGTCATCTCCGCCTCGGCGCCGTCAGGCCCGCGCAGGAGATAACGGCCCTTGGAACCGCGATCCTCCAGTTCGACCTCCGGCAATTGGTCAGGCATTGCTTACGCTCCTTCTGCCGGCGTAGCGGACAGGAACCGCCGCGCCGCCTCGATCTCGCTCGACTGCACCTCATGGCCGCCGCCATGCCACTCCACTGTGACATCGGCGCCATCGGCGCGCAAATAGGCTTCTAGCCGCGACGTCAGGTTGGGCGGACAGATCGGATCGCGCCTGCCTGCCGTGACCAGGATGCGGCGGCCGGCGAGACTTCCCTCGATTTCCGGCTCGAATGGGATCAGCGGATGCATCAGCACCGCCGCGTCGAACAGAGAGGGCGCCGCGAACACCACCGAGGCCAGGATGTTGGCGCCGTTGGAATAGCCGAGGCCAAGCACCGACGCGGGATTTGACGCCTCGACATGCGCCCCGATATGCGCCTTGACGAAGCCAATCATCTTGTCCGTCGCCCGCGCCAGGTCGTCCATGTCGTAGACGCCCTCGCCGGTGCGGCGAAAGAAGCGCGCAGCACCGTCTTCCGAGACATCGCCGCGCGGCGAAACGATAGTCGCCTGCGGCGCGAGATCGCGCCCGAGCGACAGAAGCTGGTTCTCGTCGGCCCCGGTGCCGTGGAAGACGAAGAGCAGCGATCCATCAGGCGAACCGGGCAGTGTCTTGTAGGTGTAAGCGTCCTTGCTCATGGCCTTGTCCTTAATGCATGTCGCGCAAAAGTGCGCAGCGGTTTTGCGATGACGACATGCACAAAACCAAACTAAAGGCGCGTCGCCCAACCTGGTCAAACGCGATGCGCTTTTAGTCTTCCAGCTTTTGCAGATGTTGCTCGAGATAGGGCCGCAGATGCTGGTGCTGCGACGGCAGCTTCAGCGCCTCGCCGAGATGGGCGACGTCCTCGTCGCGGTCGAAGCCCGGCTCGTTGGTGGCGACTTCGAACAGCACGCCGCCCGGCGTGCGGAAATAGATCGCCCAGAAATAGTCACGGTCGATCACCGGCGTCACCTGGTAGCCGGTGTCCATCAGCGCCTTACGCACTTCGAGCTGCTTGGCGCGGTTTTCGACAGCGAAGGCGACGTGGTGGACCGAGCCGGCGCCGAGATCGGCAAAAGCGGCGCCCCGCAGCGATTCGATATCGACGATGTTGGCGCCGTTGCCCTCCTTCAGCGCCAGCCTTTTTACAGTGCCGAACGTGTCGACTTCCTCATAGCCCATGAATTTCAGCAACTCTTCCGTGGCGCCGCCATCCTTCAGCCTGAGCGACACCGAGTGAAAGCCGCGAATCGCCTCGTCCGAGGGAACATTGCCCTTCGCCCACGGCGTACGGGTGTCGGCCTTGTTCTCGACCAGCGCAAACCCGTCGCCATCGGGACCGGCGAAGGCTAGGCGCTTCTCGCCGAAGCTCTCTTCGCGCGACAGCCCTGCGACGCCCTCATCGGCAAAACGCTTTTCCCAATATGCAAGCGTGCCTTCGGGCACCGAATAGACCGTGGTGCCGACCTCGCCGACGCCGTGGCGGCCCTTGCCGATGTTGGGGAACGGAAAATAGGTCATCACCGAACCCGGCGTGCCGAGCTCGTCGGCATAGTAGAGATGGTAGACATCCGGTGCGTCGAAATTGACGGTTTTCTTGACCCGGCGCAGGCCGAGCTTTTTTGTGAAGAACTCGTTGTTCTGGCGCGCATCCCTGGCCATCGAGGTGACGTGATGCAGACCCTTGATCTGGTCGAGCATTTTGCTGCTCCTTCGCTTGTCCTGTGCGGCCCATGCCGCGGTCCACGCCAATATGAGGAGCCGCCAGCCGGCGGCAAAGGCCGCAAACACAGAATAGACTGTGCTCTAAGGGTGAACAATAAAGAGACGTTTGTTCACCATTTAGCGAACGCCTGAGGCTTGTGTCTCCACAAAAATTCGGCTCCATGAGCGGCAGGTTTTCGATGAAGGACACCAGCAGTGGTCAGAAAAGACAGACGCCCGAATGTTCTCCTGATCACCTGCGACCAGTGGCGCGGCGACTGCCTGTCGGCGGCAGGCCACAAGGTGGTGCGAACGCCGAATGCCGATGCGCTCGCCGCCGAGGGTGTGCTGTTTCGACAGCATTTTGGCGGGGCGGCGCCCTGCTCGCCGGCACGCGCCTGCCTCTACACCGGCCTTTACCAGATGAACAACCGCGTCTGCCGCAACGGCACGCCGCTCGACGCCCGCCATGGCAACATCGCGCTCTCGGCACGCAGTCTCGGCTATGATCCGACGCTGTTCGGCTATACCGACGTGTCGCCCGATCCGCGCACGCTGACGCCAGGCGACCCGCGGCTGAAAAGCTATGAAGGCGTGCTGCCCGGCTTCACCGTGCGCCAACTCCTGCCGGAGCACCAGAAACCGTGGCTGTCATGGCTCAAGGCGCGCGGCATCGATAGCAGCGCCGGTTTTCCCGATATCCATCGCCCAGCGGACGAAATCGTTGCTGCCACGACGGACGGTGCCGTGACCACCTCACCGCCCGTCTACTCGAAGGACGAGACCCCAGCCGCCTTCCTGACCGGCGAATTCGTCCGCTGGCTGGGCGAACAGGAGCGCGGTACACCGTGGTTCGCGCATCTTTCCTTCCTCAGCCCGCATCCGCCCTTCATCGTGCCGGAGCCTTACAACAAGATGTATGGCCCAGCCGACGGAACAGCCTTCCGCCGCGCCGCGAACTGGCAGGCCGAGGCGCAGAGCCACCCCTACCTCGCCTATGAACTTGACCAGCAGCAGCGGGCAAATTTCCGCCCCGGCGCCGAGGGCAAGGTGCGCGACTGGGGCGACGACAATTTTGGCCGCATCCGCGCGCACTATTACGGCATGATCTCGGAAGTCGACGCGCAGCTTGGCCGCATCTGGCAGGCGGTCAAGGCGGCGGATGCCTGGGACGACACCATCGTCGTGCTGACCTCTGACCATGCCGAGATGATGGGCGACCATTTCATGCTGGGCAAGGGCGGCTTCTTCGACGGCAGTTTTCATATTCCGCTGATCGTCCGCGATCCGCGTCGCCGCAAGGCGGCCGGCGCCAGCGTCGACCGTTTCACCGAAGCGGTGGACATAGCGCCGACATTGCTCGATCTGCTTGGCGAGGTATCCCCGCAGCATCTCGACGGACAATCGCTGAAGCCGTTCCTGGATGCCGGGGAGCCGGGCAATTGGCGCGAGGCGGCGCATTGGGAGTTCGATTTCCGCTCGGTTGCCGACGCTGATGCCGAGCGCTATTTCGGCATCGGTCCGCGCCAGTGCAATCTGGCGGTCATCCGCACGAAACAATTCAAATATGTACATTTCGGCGGCGGCCTGCCGCCGCTGCTGTTCGACCTGGAGAAGGATCGGGACGAACTGAGCAATGTCGCTGCCGATCCGGCCTATCTGCCGGTCCGGCTGGAGCTTGCCGAAAGGCTGCTTGCCTGGCGGGCCGAACATCTCGATCAGTCGCTGGCGCTTGCCGAACTGACCGAGGATGGCGTGGTCGGCCACGTCGCAGGCCTGCCACCTTTCCCATCATGAAAAGGCCCGCGCCGTTGCGGGCGCGGGCCTCTTTCATCGTTGGCGCAAGCTAGCGCATCATCATGCGCTGGGTGTCGCGGTTTTGCGCATATGTGGCCTTGTCATAGGGGGCCTGCGCCTCGAGCTGCTCCTTGGTGAAGTTCGTGTAGAGATAGCGATTGCCATCCTTATCGGTCATGAATTTAAGGTTGTCCATGCCGATCGCCACTTCCTTCTCGCCAACGCCGAGGAAACCGCCGACGTCGATGATGACGGCGTCGACCTTCTTGTCGCCGGTCAGCACGACGTCACCAATCTCACCGACGTTGACATCGTTGGCGCCATAGACGGTGGTTCCAACCAAATCCTCGGAGCGGATTTCGTTGATCGGCATTTCGGTCAGCGCCGACTTGTCGATCGCCGCGGTCTTCGTCTGGTCGGGGGTTGCGTCAGGCGTTGCTGCAGCCGGAGCCTCGGCTGTCTTGTCCGCCGGTGCCGGAGCAGCCGGGTCTGGCGTCGTCGCCGGAGCCTCGGCTGTCTTGTCCATTGGAGCCGGAGCAGCGGGTTCAGGCGTTGCAGCCGGAGCTTCCGCAGTCTTCTCCGCCGGGGCTGGAGCCGCAGTGACAGCAGGGGTGGTGGTCACTGGCGCCGGCGTCGCCGCGTCAGTCGATGCGGTTGTCGCCGGGGCGGGATCATAGGACTCGCGGTCGAACTCCGGCAGCGCCTCCAGGTCTTCCTTCGTGGTCTCGGCGACCAGCCAGCGGTCGCCGTCCCTCTCCGCCCACTTGGCCTTGTCGAACTGATAGGCGACATTCTTTTCGCCAACCTCGAGGAAGCCGCCGACGCCAATGATCAGCGACTCGGCCTTGCCATCCTTGGCCAGAACGATGTCGTTCACGTCGCCGATGTTTTGAGCGTCGTCGCCAGTGCCGTTATAGACGGTTTCGCCGATGATATTCGTGGCAAGGTTGCCGTCGGCACTCTTCACAGGTTCGGCCGGAGCTGCGGCGCTATCGGCTGGAGCCGCCGGAGCATTCTGCGCCGTTGTATCCGTCGAGGTCGATGGAGCGGGAGCCGTAGCCGTGGTGTCGGTGGCCGCAGGAGCCGGATCATAGGGCTTGCGATCGAAGTCCGGCTGAGCCGTCAACTCATCTTTTGTGGTTTCGGCAATCAGCCAGCGGTCGCCATTCCGTTCGGCCCATTGCAGCTTGTTGTAGTCGAAAGCGACATTCTTGGCACCGACGCCAAGAAAGCCGCCGACGCCGATGACGACGGATTTCGCCTGACCGTTTTCATCGAAGACGACATCACTGACCTCACCGATGTTCTCGGCATCGTCGCCGGTGCCGTTATAGACCGATTCACCAATGATATTGGTCATCAGGCTGCCCTCGGCCCGCGCAACGGGAGCCGCCGGAGCGGTCTCCTGGACCGCCGGGTCCTGGGTGGGCGCCGGTGTGGTGGCTTCCTGCGCATATGCACCGGTCGCAATCAACGCTGCCAGTGCGGTGGTGGATAAAAGGGTGCGGATCATCGTAATCCTCCTCATGCGTTATCTCTGGCCGCGAGCAGGGGAGATCGGTCGCGGCGTTACACATTCACAACGTCGTGACCGCGCCGTTGTTCCGACACCAGGGCGAGCGTGTGAAAAAACCACCCGAATCGCGCTCAATTATGCGTTTGGCCGGGTGAGATTGGCTCCTGTATTTTCGTTAGAGCTGCGGAACTTTTTTTCAACCGCCCCGTTTCGGCCCATGGCTCGGTCTGTTGCGGCCGATGATTATCCAATGGTAGCCAAGAAAAATCGGAGCGGGGGAATGCGATTTGCGGCGGTGCTGAACCAGGAGGGCGGCACCCTGCGGACGATTGATCTCTCCGCCTTCAGCGACCGGATGCGCCAGGCATTGGAGGCAGCAGGTCACTGCATCGATATCGAAATCGTTGCCGGCAAGGACATCGTCGCAACGCTGGACCGCATCGCTTCCAGGCACAGTGTCGACATTGTGCTGGCCGGTGGTGGCGACGGCACCATTTCGGCCGCGGCGGCTCGGTTGATGGGCAGCAAGAAAGCGCTTGCCATTTTACCGGCTGGCACGATGAACCTGTTCGCGCGCGGGCTCGGCATTCCACAAACCCTTGACGCGGCCGTGAAATCCTTTGCCGACGGTGAGGTTATTGCAGTCGATATGGCAACCGCCAACGGCAAGCCATTCGTGCATCAATTCTCGATCGGCATGCATGCCAGGATGGTCCAGCTTCGCCAAGCCATGGAGTATGGCTCGCGGTTGGGAAAGATGCGGGCCTCGGCCAAGGCTGCCTGGGCGGCGATCAACAACCCTTCGGCGATGAAGGTGACGCTGACCATCGGCGAGGCCGAGATCGTGACGCGCACCACCGGCATCGGCATCACCAACAATCTGTTCGGTGAGGGTCATCTGCCCTATGCCGACAATCCCGCCGGCGGCGTGCTCGGCATCTATGTCACGGTGGCGCGGCGGCGTGGCGAACTGGTCAGGGTCCTCTTCGACATGGCGCGCGGCAAATGGCGCGACAGCGAGCATGTGGAGATCCACCAGGCTGACCGGGCCGTTTTGAAACTCCACTCGGCTGCGAAGAAATTTCGCGCCGTCATGGATGGCGAACTGGTCAGGCTTGACCGCGAAACGACGATCGAAATTCATCCTGGTGCGCTGAACGTTCTCGTCCCGGCGCGCGCCGTCCAAGCAAGGGCAGCGTGATGCATCCCGGCACAGTCGATCGGAAGGCTTCAGCCTCTGGGAATCTCGCCCTGCTCGTTCCTGGGAAGCTCGCCCTGTTCGGTTGTCGGCGTCCGGTCTATCATGTTGCCGTAGATCTCGGCGATGCCCCAGGCGATAAACGCCAAAAGCAGCGCAGCGATCAAGATACGGAAGGTGTGCCACCCCCAGCGTCCCTGCCGGGCTTTGTCTTCAGGAACGATCTTGGGCATGATCGGCCTCCATTTCGGTTGGCGCTGGCATTTCGTTTGGCGCTGGCATGTCGGTTGGCGCTGGCGGCGCGGCTGGCAAAATGTGGTTGGGTAACGGTTCCTCAGGGCGAAGGTTCCGGTTTTAGGGCCCGGCAACTGGGCTCAGCGCGGATGGCTGCAAGCCGATGCATCTGGGGGACTTGTGGATAGCAGGGTAGTGACAAAGCCGAATCTGCCGGTCGATGTCCTTAGCGTGGTAACGGCGCAAGATCGGCTTGCCGTGCTTCATGATCTCGACGCAACCGACACGGCGGCCGATCCTGACTTCGACACTATCAGTGGGCTCGCCGCCGCGGTGATGCAAACACCTGTCGCGCTGGTGACGCTCGTCGATGTCGAGCGGCAGTGGTTCAAGTCCTGTGTCGGCCTGGACGAGACCGAGGCCGCAACCGATACATCCTTCTGCGCCCACACCATTGCTGCCGGCGACCAACCGATGGTGGTGACGGATGCGACCATGGATCCACGCTTCAACGCCAGCCCGCTGGTCACTGGCGAGCATCATTTCCGTTTCTATGCGGGTGCGGCGATTGTGGTGGCCGGTGCCCGGATCGGCACGCTCTGCGCGCTCGACCGGAGGCCGCGCGCGTCGCCGTCCGCCGCCCAGCTCGAACAATTGACGGCGCTCGCCAGCCTCGCTGCCAGCCTGTTCGCATTGAAGGACGCCACCCGCAACGTCGCCGGCGCCGCTGCGGCACTGGCGCGCGAGGAGAAGCGGCGCGGCATTGCGCTCGATGCCGCATCGCTCGCAAGCTGGGCATGGGATATTCACACCGACACGATCGAATGCGATGCCCGGTTATCCGAGCTGTTCGACCTGCCGCGCTCGACCCGGTTGAGGGCGCGCGATATCGTTGCCGCCATCGACCCGCGCGATGTCTACCAGACCGAGACGCGCTTTCGCGACGCGCTGAGCGGCGGCGACGATTATTTTGGCGAATACCGCGTCAAGGGCTTCAGTCCGCCGCGCTGGCTCGCTACGCGCGGCCGGGTCATCGAGCGCGACGGCGACGGCAAGCCGACGCTGATCTTCGGCGTCAACTACGACGTCACCGAACGCAAGCTCGGCGATGAGCGGCAGCGGCTGTTGCTGCGCGAGCTGAACCATCGCGTCAAGAACACGCTGGCCACCGTCCAGGCGCTGGCGACGCAGACAGTTCGCCATGCCCGCCAGCCGAGGGATTTCCTCGACGCCTTCAGCGCCAGGCTTCAGGCGCTGGGCGCCGCCCACAGCCTGCTGTCCGACCGCGAGTGGCGCGGCATTGGCATCCGCGAACTCGTGCAGATCGAGGTCAAGCCGTTCGACACCGCCGATCAGCCGCGCATGACGATCTCAGGCGCCGATCTGCTGCTTTCGCCCGACCAGGCAGTCGGGCTTGGCCTGATCCTGCATGAACTGGCCAGCAACGCGCTGCAACACGGAGCGCTGTCGGCGGCCTCGGGCAAGGTCGATCTCGACTGGAAGGCACAGGAGCGAAGAGGCGCTCGGCGCCTGGTGCTGACCTGGCGCGAAAGCGGCGGGCCTGAAGTTGCCTCGCCCGAACGCCACGGCTTCGGCTCGATCCTGATCCGCCGCAGCCTGGCCAAGGTCATCTCCAGTGAAGTGACCCACGAATTCCGGCCGGAAGGCGTATTCGCCGAAATATCGATGCCGCTGGAGCATCTGCCGAAGTGACGGCTCGACCATGGATCTCGAACCAAAGGTCCATGTCAGGGAAAAGTGGAACCCGGTTTTTCGGATCATTGCCAACACGATGCCAACCCGAAGAAGAACTTCGAGCTATTTCGCTTCGCCGGCATCCGGATCGTCGGCATCGGGCTTTGTGTTCTCGCGGTAGATTGCGTAGGCGGCGAGTGCAATCGCCGGGGCGAGTATCGTGCCCAAGCCGCCTTTCCCCTTGAGTAGCGCCGGCAGCACGGCGAGCGCGGCCGTGATGCCGACCGCCTTCATATCGGCATTGCGCCTCCGCGCCCGGCGTCGGGCGCGCGCGCCAGCCGACAGCTGATGGATGAGCAGGAGGAGCCCTGCGATCAGCAGGAAGCCGACCCCGAAACCAAGGCAGGCTGCCATCGGCCCATAGCGACCCGCCACCCAGACATAGGCCGCTCCGACGAGGAAACCGAGGCCGCACAGTGCGGCAAGTGCTGCGAGCGCATAGACGATCGCAGCCGTGCGCGCGCGGCGCACGGCTGCAACGACTTCACCCGAGGCAAGAGCCGAGATCAACGATGCCAGCATTCCCATCTGGGCTGAGACTAGCGGCGTGCGAGAAGCGCAAACAGAAAGCCGACGCCAGCCGCGATTGCCAGCGACGTGACCGGCTTTTCGCGCACGCTCGCCACCACTTGAGCTTCGATATCCTTGGCGTTGCTACGCATATTTTCAAAGGCTGCTTCGCCTTGGGAGCGCAATTGCTCGACCCCTTCCGCAGCAACCCGACGAGCAGCCCCGTAACCGTGTTGGCCGGTCTCGGCCAGCTGTTCGGTGAGTTTCTGAATGTCGACTTTCAGCTGCCTGATGTCTTCTTCAAGGTCCGAATTCGGCCGGCTTTCGTTCGGGGACTTTCCTGCGGCAGTCGCCATTGCTTGACTCCTTGCGTTTGCTCGGGTCGAAACGTTCGACCCACCCCAAGGTTCCGAAATCGGAACAACTGCCATGAAAGGGTGTTTGCGCGGCCGAGTCCAGCCCGGCACGTCTCCGCTAGCCGCTCAGATCAGCGGTCGGCGACCTTCGCTCAACCCTTCCCAGCGGGCGAGGTCCTTGAGCCTTTCGTTGTCGACCACCTCGCAGCCGCCGTCGCGCCAGAAGATAAGCTTGCGATCGATCAGCTTGCGGATCGTCTTGTTGGTGTGGACCAGCGACAGGCCGAGCGTATCGGCGAGGTGCTGCTGGGTGATCGGAATCTGCACGGGCGTCCTGCCGTTCAACCCGACCACCCTGGCGCGAGTGGAGATGAAGGCGATGAGATAGGCAGCACGCTCGAGCGCGGTGCGTCTGCCGATACTGAGCAGGTTCTCGTCGAGCATGCGCTCCTCTCGCGCGGCAATCCAGGTGATGTCGTAGGCGAGGCCCGGATGGCTGCGGTAGAGTTCGGGGAGGGCGTCCCGCTCGAAGAGGCAGAGCAGCATCGGCGACAGAGCTTCCACGGAGTGCTGCATTTCGCCCATCAGACTGCCTTGCAGACCGATGAGGTCGCCTGGCATGGAATAATTCAGAATCTGCCGGCGGCCATCCGACAGCAATTTGTAGCGGAATGCCCAACCCGACAGCACTGTATACAGATGGGCACTGCGGCTTCCCTCAACCAGAACCGTGTCGCCCTTCTCGACGGCCAGTTCGCCCTTCTTGAACCCATTGACGAAGACGAGTTCCTGCTTCTCGAACGCCCGGAACGCCGGCAACGGCCGCAGTGGGCAGTTCTCACATGAATACCGGCGGGCGGACAAGGAACGGCCGTTCTGGCCAGACATTTCAATCCCTCTTCGAAGCCCTCTTCCGGAGGGCGATAGCAAACGTCCTGCAGGCGTCGAGGTTCCGCCATCTGCGCGGCATGTCTTTTTTAAATGACAGGATGCGAAATAACTTTAAATGACAGGAAGCCAAATAGGGATCATGACTCCTCTAGCCCTTGCGCTCCCTGTTCCCTGCGCCCCACGGAGACATCGCCACGTGCCCCCATTGCTTGACGGATTGCGGATTCTTGTTCTGGAGGATGAATTCCTGATCGCCATGGATGTGGAGCAGCTTTGCCGCGACTATGGCGCCGGCGATGTGGTCGTCGCCCGCGATCTGGCTGAGATCGATCGGCAGAGCATTGCCTCGCGATTCGACGCGGCCATCGTCGACCTCATGCTGGGCGGCACTTCGACACTCGATTTCGCTTCGCGGCTGCACGAATCGGGCGTGCCTTTCGTCTTCGCCTCGGGCCATTCCGACATGGACGAAATCAAGGTGACGTTTCCGGATGTCAGATTGGTCACCAAGCCCTATTCGGGAGACGATCTCGTGGAGGCAGTGGCGTCGGCGTGCGGGCGCGGACCTGTTGTTTGATGTCCCAGAAACCGGAGCCCGATTACAGGGTCCCATTACCGGTGGTGCGTATTCAGGCGGCGTTCGACCCCGTCACCTGAGCTGAGATCGCATCCGGACCAAACTCGTCATCGCCGGAAATCTTCAGGATTTCCTGCAGCCGCGTGCGGGCGCGGCTGACGCGGCTCTTGATCGTTCCGACCGCACAGCCGCAAATTTCGGCGGCTTCCTCGTAGGAAAAGCCCGACGCGCCGATGAGGATGATGGCTTCGCGCTGGTCCTCAGGCAATTGCTCGAGCGCGCTCCGAAAGTCCTTGAGGTCGAGTTGGCCGTGCTGGGCCGGATGGACGGCTAGCCTGGCGGTCATGATGCCGTCGCTGTCCTGCACCTCGCGGCCGCGCTTGCGCATCTGCGAATAGAATTCGTTGCGCAGGATGGTGAACAGCCATGCCTTGAGATTGGTGCCCGGCTCGAAGCTCTCATGCTTGTCCCACGCCTTCACCAGCGTTTCCTGCACCAGATCGTCGGCCTTGTCGGCGTTTTGCGTCAACGACACGGCAAAGGCCCGCAGGCTCGGAATCGAGGCGAGCAGATCCGTCTTGAAGCTCTGGGACACGGCCGCCATGCCTCAATCCTTTTTCCGTGCAGGTGCAGGTTGGGCCTGTTCCAACTGTCTGAGCAATTGGGCGAAGCGATCCGGCACATTGTCGGAGACCAGCTCGTCGTAATATTGTTTGAGTTTGCGGCCGATTTCCGAGTTTGGCCCGAGCGGGTCGCCGGAAGCAGCCCGGCGCCTGTTCGTTGCAGCGCCAGCCGTGTTGTCTTTCCTCATGTCGTCATTTCGCCCTTTGTTCCCAGTACCCTGCCGCCCTTCAATACACGACGCAAAGCAGGCGGCCCCCTCGTCTGGTTGCCAGTCCCGATCTCAAACGCCTTCCGCTTACATTAGTTCCAAGCCCTCGGAACTTTTTCGGAAAGCCGGCGTTTATATTTTCAGGGTTTATTTTCGGGGCTTGTCATCAGCTTGGCCTGCAACCTATGCAATTACGTCAGAGGGAGACGTCTATCATGAGCCTATCCGCAACCATCGCTCCACACCTGCCGTTCCTGCGCCGCTTTTCGCGGGCCGTCTCCGGATCGCAGGAGAGTGGCGACGCGCTGGTCGCCGCGATGCTTGAAGCCATCATCGCCGACGTCGACATCTTTCCGAACGCGTCGAACGACCGCATCGCGCTCTACAAGGTCTTCGCCAGGCTGTTCACCTCGGTCGCCATCCGCGTTCCGCAAGAACACCCGCAGTCGGCGTGGGAACAGCGCGCCGCCGCCAATCTGAACGCGATCTCACCCCGTCCGCGCCAAGCCTTCCTGCTGGTCGCCGTCGAAGGTTTCAGCGAAGACGAGGCGGCGGAGATCCTCGACGTCGACGATCAGGAGTTCTCCGAGCTTCTTGCCGAGGCCAGCAACGAGATTTCCCGCCAGGTGGCAACCGATGTGCTGATCATCGAGGACGAGCCGCTGATCGCCATGGACATCGAGCAAATGGTCGAGAGCCTGGGCCATCGCGTTGTCGGAACGGCGCGTACCCATGCCGAGGCGGTGGCGATGTTCGCCAAGACGCGGCCGAAGATGGTGCTGGCCGACATCCAGCTTGCCGACGGCAGCTCGGGTATCGAAGCGGTCAACGAGATCCTGTCGACCACCCCGGTGCCGGTGATCTTCATCACCGCTTTTCCCGAGCGCCTCCTTACCGGCGAGCGGCCGGAGCCGGCATTCCTCGTGACCAAGCCGTTCAATCCGGAGATGGTCAAGGCCCTGATCAGCCAGGCGCTGTTCTTCGACCGGCATGCGAAAGCCGCTGCATAGGGCCGGGCAGCCCGGCCTCGAGCGCCCCTTTCCACAGTTCCACAGATGGTAGAACTGGCCGCTTGCGGCCGGCGACCATCACTTGCAACTCCCTGCGCATGATGGTCCTTCGAGTCAATTCGAGCGGGAAAGCTTTCCAGGGATCGTCTTTTTCGGGAAATGCTGGAACAAACGGCAGCGAAAGACGTTTTTGGCATACTATTTTGAAGGAGATGGACCATGCTTTACTGGGCCCTGGTATTTCTCGTCGTCGCGATCATTGCAGGCGCTCTTGGCTTCGGCGGCATTGCCGGCACCTCGGCTGGTATAGCGCAGATATTGTTTTTCATCTTTCTCGCGTTCCTGATCATTTCGCTTATTGCGGGCTTGTTCAAACGCGCGTCGTGAACTGCGATCGAACACTGGGAGCCGCACCCCTCAAGCGGTTTCCAGCTACCGCCGGGCGATGTCCTTAGCAGGACGTCGCTCGGCGGACTTCTTTTTGGAACCCAATTTTCCGTCAGCCGTTCAGCCTGCATTGGGCGGGTGAAGTGACCGATGCAATCCAGAGTCGGAGACATGAAAGACAGCGGACGGAGCGATGAGATCATTGCTTTGCAGTCCGCTGAGAGTGGAATGCAGCTTGGCCGGGCCCTTCTCCATGCACTGCACAATGCCGGTATTTCGGTTCTCTATCAGGATCGCGAGATGAAAACCGTCTGGGCCCGCAACATGCGCCCGCCCTGGATTGCCGACACGGGGATTTCCGGCACGGAGGTTTCCGACACGGGGGGGTCCGACACGGGCGACGGCAACGGCATCCTGCCGCTTGCGCAGGCGGAGCGCATCGGCGCGGCCAAACGCCAGGTCGTCGCATCCGGCAATCCGGAACATCTTGAGCTCAGCATTCCCGCCGACGATGGCGTCCGCTGGTTCCGAATATGGGTAGACGCGGATCATGACGACGGCGGCGCCGTTCAGGGCGTCGTCACCACCATGGTCGAAACGACCGAGCAGAAACGTCGCGAGCAAACCCTGAAGACGCTGCTGCGCGAGGTCAGCCACCGTTCGAAGAACCTTTTGGCCATCATCCAGAGCATCGCCACCCAGACCAGCCGTTATTCGGACACGCTCAGTGATTTCCTGACACGCTTTCGCGGCCGGCTGCAGTCGCTTGCCTCATCCCAGGACCTGGTGACCTCGTCCAACTGGCGGGGAGCGGCATTGCGCGAACTGGTGTCCGGCCAGGTCGGCCGCTATGGAGCCGACCCTGTGCGCAGCCTGCGTTTTCGCGGTGCAAATCCCTACCTCAATCCCAATGCCGCCCTGCATATCGGCTTGGCCATGCACGAGCTTGCCGTCAATTCTGTCAGCTATGGCGCTCTGTCGCGAGCCGACGGGTTCGTCGAGGTGACGGCCGACCTGACGGCCGCTGCCGCTGGCGAGACCGCACTGTCGCTGACATGGGCCGAGGCCATCGGAGCCAATGACAATCAGCCCAGCGAGAAGCGCTTTGGCAGCGTCGCGCTTGAGCGCGTCGTGCCTGCGTCGTTGAACGGCACGGCGAAACTTGAAATCAGCGGGGATCGTCTCGAGTACCATCTCGTCGTTCCTCGCAGCAATTTCGAGACGGATTGAACGGGCAACAGCCGAGCCCGAGGGGGTTGGCCAAGAGCTGGGATTGATACCGGCCGCGCCGGCTTAACCATCTGTTCACCATAAAGTTCGATGCTGTTTTTCTCAGGCACCACTCCGCATGACGTTTTCGATCGCAGTTGCTGCGCACGGGAGGAATGGCTTTGACGGTTGCCGACATCAACAGGCTGGAACAGGCCGCACGCGTTTCGATGAGCGGGTTTCAGGATCCCGAAGCATCCGCAATGCGGTCGCCCCGTGCTTCCCTGCCGATCCCCGGCCTCGCCGCAATCGGGCTGGCTGCAGTGGTCGTCCTGGCCGCCGCGTTCCAGTTGGTCTAGTGCATGTCATGCAAAGGGATGCCCTCGGGCTTGAACCGAGGGTGTGCAGCGGTTTTGCGATAACAATTTAATGCAAAGCGTCGGACGCAAGTGGCCGGCGGCTCGCGCTTGCCTGATGTCGGCCTGATCTCCAAGGGTCGCGCCAGCCGGCATCGCAGGAACTTTGGCGGATGTGGCCCGTTCTATGGCGGGAGGATCGTCGCCATGGAACATATCGCTGCCGTGCTGCTGGTCATAGGTTGTTCGAACACGATTACCGAGTGCCGCGAACTGCCGGTATCGGTGAGCGTTTTCGAAACCGCTCAGGAGTGCACCGCCGCGCGCCCGTTTGCCTTGCACGATGTGCAGGGTCAGGCTCCGCGCATCATTGCTAAATGCCTTTCCGTCGATCCGGCGCTTGAGGGTGATTACGACCAGATCGTCTGGAACGTGCGCCCGGACGGCACGCTCGACGCTTCCGTGGAGATTTCCGATCTTGAGGTTGCCTCGAGCGGCGCGCGCCCCGAAAAAGATTCTCTTAGCCAACAATGAAATCGAGCAGGGCAAAACGCTTTTGCGCGTGTTAAATGACGGACGGAGCTACAAGTGAGGACAAAGGCGAGGAGTGGCCCTATGCGGAAGATGATTATTGCCATGGTTGCCGCGATCGCGGTCAGCGGTTGCAGCACCACCGAGCAGGACGTCGGCGTCGGCGCCGGTGTCGGCGCTCTGGCCGGCGGCCTGATTGACGGCGGCAAGGGTGCGCTGGTGGGCGCAGCCATCGGTGCCGGTACCGGCCTTCTGGTGCGCAACCTGCGCAATGGCTATTGCCAGTACCGCGACAACCGTGGCCGTCTGTTTACGGCTCGCTGCTAATCCGTTTCAAACGCAAGAGGCATTGGAAGCGGAGACCGGACGAGCCGGTCTCTGTTTACTTGGGCGCTGTATTTGGGGCGCTGCATTTGGGCGACTTCGAAAATGCTCGGTTTGCGGCAGCCTTTCAGTCCGACAGCGGGATCCTGATTTCCACGCTCAGCCCGCTATCGTGAAAATCGCGATTGATCCTACCGCGCAATTCGCGCGTCACGTTCAGATCGATCAGCTTGGTGCCAAAACCGGTTTTGACAGGTGCTTCGAGTTTCTTCTTGCCGGCTTCGCGCCAGTTGAGAACCAGGGTCCGGTCGCTCCTATGGCCTTCGACCGACCAGTCGACCTTGAGCGACCAGTCGCCGTTTCTGATAATGGCCGAATTGCCGGTTTCGCCATATTTCAGCGCGTTCGTCGCCAGTTCGTGAAAGGTCAGGCCGAGCGCTTGCGTCGTCGTCTCGTCGAGCAACACCTCTGGCCCCGACAATATCCCGTCGGGAAGCTCCTTGCCGAACACCTGGCCAAGCTCGATGCGCAAGAGATCGCCAAGATCGGCTTTCTGCCAGCGCGAGCGCGTTAGCATGTCCTGGGACGCCGCCATCGCTTGCAGCCGGGCCGAAAAAGAGGACGAGAACTCGTGGACGTCGGTGGCGTGCGACGCCGTCTGGCGCGCGATCGCCAGCACCCGCGTGATCGAGTTCTTGATGCGGTGCTTCATCTCCTGCAGCATCAGGTCTTTTTCGAGCAGGCTTTTTTCCGTCGTCTCATGAAGCAGCGAGACCGCGTCATAGGCCCGCTCCTGATACCGGGCCACCAGCGCGATGGTTCCCGCGAGCAGCAGTCCGAACAGGCCGAGCATCACCGGAATGGCGCGCGAGGAAGGTTGCGAGAAGGCGCTTGTCGGCCTGAACAGGACCGTCCATGGACGTCCGGCGATGGTGAGTTCGCGAGAAACCAGCAACCTGTCGCCGAAGCTCGACGCCGGCGGCGTTTCCGACTGGAACAAAAGATGGTCGGCATCCACCTTGCCGTCATAGATTTCGATGTTGACCGGCAGCAGCGGCGTCCGGCTGAGCGCGGTCTGGAACAGGTCGCGGGCGCGGAACGCCGCATAGAGAAAGCCTGTTGTCGACGATCTCGACGCATCGATGCCGTCCGCCGCGGTTTCGAGGTTGAGCCGCACGAAGACCAGGAAGCCGGTGAAGGTCTGCGCAGCACCTGTTTCCTGGCCTAGCTGCACGCGCCCGCTCGCGTGCTGCTGATTGTCGGCCATCGCCCTTTCGATCGCCTCGCGCCGCACCGGTTCGGTGAACATGTCGTAGCCGATGCCGGATTGATTGGAAGGATCCAGTGGCTCGAACAGCGTGATGGGCGCACGCCACGGCAGCGTTGTCGTGGCCGGATAGATCGCATCGCTGACGCCATAGTCGTGCTGGATGGCACGCTCGACCGCTGCCTCGTCGCCGGCTCTCACCAGCCGGAGAAAGCCGATGCCGCGCAGGCCGGCGAAATTGTCGTTGATACCCAGCGCATCGAAGAACGCCTTGAACTCGCTCCGCGAAATGTCACCATTGCGAGCCTCGAACAGTGCGTGTGTCGATCGCAGCATCGACAGATGCAGGTCGATGCGGCTATCGATCCGGTTGAGGGCGTCGTCCGCCGTCGCCTCGAATTTGATGCGCGCCGCTTCCTGCGTGGCGAAATAGGCGAATCCCGCCATTGTCAGGCTGATCAGCGCGACGGCGATGAAAGCGACGATCGGGAAGAACTTCTTCAAGCTGCGGCTGCGACCCATGGTTCCCCATCTTATGGGCAAGTCCCCGTGGCAACACAATGGCGCGGCCAAACCATCATGACGGCTGGCATATCACGTGACAGGTATTTGACGCTTCAGGCGGCGATCTTCAGCGCGCCTGGCCCCGGTATGGCGCCTGGCGGACACTTGCCCAGAATGATCATGCCGAGCACCTCGTCCTGGGTCACGTCGCCGGTGCGCGCCGTGCCAACGACCCGACCATTCTTCATGACGCAGACGCGGTCGGCAAGCTCGAACACATCGTGGATGTCATGGCTGATCAGGAAGATGCCGATGCCGTCGGCCTTGAGCTGCATGACCAGTTCGCCGACCTGCGCCGTTTCCTGCGGTCCCAGCGCCGCCGTCGGCTCATCCATGATCAGGATGCGGGCGTTGAACAGGATGGCGCGCGCGATCGCCACCGACTGCCGCTGGCCGCCCGAAAGCTTGACCACCGGCTCCTTGAATCGCTGGAAGCGGGGATTGAGCCTGCCCATCACCTTGCGCGCCTCGGCCTCCATGGCGCCATCGTCGAGCGTGCCCCAGCCGGTCATCAGCTCGCGGCCGAGGAACAGGTTGGCGGCGGCGTCGACATTGTCGGCGAGCGCCAGCGTCTGGTAGATCGTCTCGATGCCGTATTTCTTGGCGTCGCGCGGATTGGCGATCGAAGCCTCCTCGCCATTGACGAAGATTTGGCCCGAATCGCGCTTGTAGGCGCCGGACAGGATCTTGATCAGCGTCGACTTTCCCGCACCGTTGTGGCCGAGCAGCGCCACGACCTCGCCCGGGAAAAGGTCGATCGACGCATCGTCGACGGCGCGAATGCCGCCGAAGGCAATCGAGATGTTGCGCATGTCGATCAGTGGCGTCGGAGCAGTCGTGTCAGCCATGATCGTTCCTTTCCATGGTTTTGCCGAGCATGATGCTGGACCGAAACGGATGTCCACTTTTCGCTGACGCGGACCTTCGGCTCGGGATCATGCTCAGACCCGCTTGCGGTAGACTGTGTCGAGCCAGACGGCGACGACCAGCACGGCGCCGACGACGACGCTCTGAAGCGGCGAATCGATGCCGAGCAACACCATACCGGACTGCAGCGACTGCATCAGAAGCGCGCCCAGCATGGCGCCGAGCACCGTGCCGGAGCCGCCGGCCAGCGACGTGCCGCCGATGACGGCTGCTGCGATGACCAAGAGTTCGTCCAGCGTGCCCAGCGCATTGGTCGCCGCATTGAGGCGGGCCGAAGCAATTGCCGCGCTGATCGCGGCCAGAACGCCCATGATCATGAACACTTTCATGGTCACCCAGCGCGTGTTGATGCCGGCGAGTTCCGCCGCTTCCGGGTTGCCGCCGATGGCAAAGACGTAGCGGCCGAAACGGGTGCGCCGGGTGATGAAGGTCATGACGATGCCGACTGCGACCGCGATCAGCACCGGTATGGCGATGCCATGGGCGATGAACAGCCCGCCTTCGGGGATGGTGATGCCGTTCCGCTGGGCGTATTGGCGCACGATGCCGATCGGCCAGGGATAGGAATTGGCGATCCAGACGGCGCCGAGGATGGCGGCGCAGGCGACAACACCAAGCAGGCTCTCCGCCCAGACCGGGCGCAACGGAAACTTGAAGCGCTTGCGCTGCGACCGGCCGTTGAGCAGCATCAAGGCGACGGCCACACAGGCGAGAATGCCGACGATCCAGCTCGCGGTCGCCCCGATCGAGCCACGCGGCCCGCCACCCATCAGCTGGAACGTGGCATCGAGCGGCGCGACGGTGCGCCCGCTCGTCATCAGCCACGCCATGCCGCGCCAGATCAGCAGGCCGCCCAGCGTCACGATGAAGGCCGGAACCTCGAGATAGGCGATAATGAAGCCCTGAAGCGCGCCGATCATGAGGCCGAGCGCCACGCCGGCAGCCAGTGCGATGACCCATATCCAGGGATTTCCAAGCTGGAATCCGATGACGCGGATGAGGAATTCTGCCTGCGCAACGCCCATCACCATGCCGATGACGCCTTCGACGGAGCCGACCGAAAGATCGATGTTGCGCATCACGATGACCAGCACCATGCCGGTCGCCATGATCGCGACCGAGGACGTCTGCACCGACAGGTTCCAGAGATTGCGCGGCGTGAGGAACAGCCCGCCCGACAGGATGTGGATTCCAACCCAGATGATCAGCAGCGCGCCGACCATGCCGAGCATGCGTATGTCGAGCTCGGTCGCCTTGAAGAAGCGGCCGAAGGGGCTGAGCTCGGATTCACGCGCCCGATCAGCAACCGGCGTGTTAGAAGTCGTGTCGGTCATGATGTCCTCCCACCGTTGCCGTCTGCCGCGGATGCCGGAAGCAGCTTAGAAATTACCCGCGAGACGCGGAAAAACAACTCTTTTGAAAAAAACGCCGCGGCGTGAAGCCGCGGCGTTTCAGGTTTTTTGGCGAAGGCGGATCAGTTGCAGACCGGGACGGTGCCCGCCGCCACGCCGGCGCAGACCTCTTCCTGCTTGATCCAGCCGGCGTCGATGACGACGTTGAGATTGTCCCTGGTGATGGCAATCGGCGTCAGGAACAGCGACTTGACGAGATTGCCGCCCGGCGTGGTGAAATCCTTGACGCCGGCAATGTCTGTCATCGGCTTGCCGTCGGCCAGCTGCGAGGCGATCTCGGCGGCGTTCTTGCCGAGCTCGCGCGCGTCTTTCCACACCGATACGGTCTGTGTGCCGAGCGCGATACGGTTCAGCGCGGCATGGTCGCCGTCCTGGCCCGAAACCGGGACGGATCCGGCCAGGCCTTGCGCCGTCAGCGCCGCGACGACGCCACCGGCGGTGCCGTCATTGGCGGCAACCACCGCATCGACCTTGTTGTCGTTGGCGGTCAGGAACTGTTCCATGTTCTTCTGGGCGTTGGCGGGAAGCCAGCCGTCCGTATAAGCCTCGCCGACATTCTTGATCTTGCCGCTGTCGATGGCATCCTTGAGCACTTCCATGGAGCCGGCGAACAGGAAATCGGCATTCGGGTCGGCGCCCGAGCCCTTGATGAAGACGTAATTGCCTTCCGGGGCCACCTTGAACACTTCGCGGGCCTGCATGCGGCCGACTTCCTGGTTGTCGAAGGTCAGATAGAAGACGTCCTTGTTCTCGATCAGCCGGTCATAGCCGACGACCGGAATGCCTTCGTCCAGCGCCTTCTGCACCGCCGGACCGATGGCCGAGGCATCCTGCGCAAGGATGATCAGTGCGTTGGCGCCCTGCGAGATCAGGCTTTCGACGTCGGTCAGCTGCTTGCCGGGATTGGACTGTGCGTCAGCGGAGATATATTTGTCGCCGGCGGCCTCGATCGCCTCCTTCATGGCGGCTTCGTCGGTCTTCCAACGCTCTTCCTGGAAGTTCGACCACGAAACGCCAATGACCTTGTCCTTGGCCTGCGCGGCCGACGCGAGCGTCAGCGACATGGCGACCCCCGCCAGAATGGCGGCTGCGAATCTCTTCATGATATTCCTCCCTGCGCCGCGTAGGGCGCGACCAACTGGCCCGAAGGCCGGCACAAAGGCCCTATTTTTTCGAGCCTCGAAAAAATACTGGTCCAACGCCGAAGCACTGTCAACACCAATTCTGATGGATTTTGACGTCCTGTCGGGCTTTTTTTCGAGGCTCGGAATAAATAATGACAGCCCCTTCTGCTTCTGCCAGTATTTGACCGACATACCGACGGCTTCCGATTCATGAGCGGCCGCGGCAATGAGGAGGAAACAAAAAAATGTCGGTGGGAATCCGTCATGACGATCTGCGCCGGCGCAACCGGGCGATGGTGATTTCGGCCGTGCGCCGGGCAGGCCAGCCGTCGCGGACCGAGATCGCCGCGACCACCGGCCTCAGCCATTCGACCATATCGGCGATCTCTGCCGACCTGATCCAGGAAGGCATCCTGGCCGAGAGCAAGGCGAGCGAGACGGTTTCGCTGAAACGCGGCCGGCCGCAGGTCGGCCTCAGCCTCAATCCGCAAGCCGCTGCGGTGTTGGCCGTCGTGTTGTCGCTGAATTTCCTGTCGGTCGCCGTCATCGATTATGCCGGACAAGTGGTCGCCGAGGAACAGCGCCGGCTGGACACGCTGACCATGTCGCGTGACGCGCTGATCGACGAATGTGTCGCCATCGTCCGGCGCCGGCTCGAAGATCCCGACCTCGATGTCCAAAGCGTCGCCCGCATCGCGCTGGCGATCCAGGGCATCACCGATTCCCACGCGCGCGCCATGTTGTGGTCGCCGATCACGCCGCAGACGAACATCGCCTTCGCCGACATTCTGGAACGCGAGTTCGGCATCCCGGCCATCATGGAGAACGACTGCAACATGATGGCCGTGGCGCTGCACTGGCGCCACCCGGATCGCTACCGCGACGATTTCATCGCCATCCTGCTCTCGCACGGCATCGGTATGGGGCTGGTGCTGAAGGGCGATCTGTTCACCGGCACCCACTCCTCAGGCGGCGAATTCGGCCACATGATCCATCGGCCGGGCGGCGCGCTTTGCCGCTGCGGGCTGCGCGGCTGCGTCGAGGCTTATGCCGGCAACTACGCCATCTGGCGCAACGCAAGGCTGTTGAGCGAGAACGCCGAGCCGGTCGCCGATGTCAGCGACGCCGACATGCGGGCCTTGGCGGCCCGGGCGCGCGAGATGGACGGACCGGAGCGCGAAGCCTACCGCAAGGCCGGCGAGGCGCTCGGCTTCGGGCTCGGCAGCCTGTTTGCGCTGATCGATCCGGCGCCGGTGGCCATGGTCGGCGCCAGCGCTGCCGCCTTCGACCTGATCGAGCCGGCCCTGCGCGAGGCCATCGCCCAGACCGCCGGCGGCCAGCATTCGGGTTCGATTTCCTTCGACACCGAGCCGAACGAGCTGCCGCTGATCCGCGAAGGCTGCGCCATGCGGGCCCTAAGCTTCGTCGATCAGGAGATTTTCGCGCCGAGCATCCAGGCACGAGCCGGCTCGGTCGGAAAGAACGTGGCTTGAATCCGAAGGCAGGGATTCCCGGGTCGCGACTTGGGGAGTGTTGAGATTCAGGTCAGGCCGAGTCGAGAATGGTGGGTTCCGAGAACCGGGGCGGAGCGTACTTTCGGGTACGTCAGCACCGGAAGCGCAGGTATCAGCCGTTCGCAGGCCGGCATCACCTGAACGTCAGCTAGTCTTCCCTGATCGCATAGCCGGCGCCGCGGATGGTGCGGATGACATCGGGCATGCGACCATTGTTGACCGCCTTGCGCAACCGGCCGACATGGACGTCCACAGTGCGCTCGTCGATGTAGATCGTCTCGCCCCAGACATTGTCGAGCAACTGACTGCGCGAGAAGACCCGGCCCGGGTGGCGCATCATGAATTCGAGCAGCCGGAATTCGGTCGGCCCGAGCCGGATCTCGCTCTTCTTGCGATAGACCCGGTGCGATTCACGATCGAGCATGATGTCGCCGACCTTGAGCACGCTGGACAGCACTTCGGGCTTGGCGCGGCGCAGCAGCGCCTTGACCCTGGCCATGAATTCCGGTGTCGAGAACGGCTTGACCAGATAGTCGTCGGCTCCGGTCGAAAGGCCGCGCACCCGGTCGCTCTCCTCGCCGCGCGCGGTCAGCATGATGATCGGCAGCCGCTCGGTTTCGGGGCGCACCCGAAGGCGCCGGCAAAGCTCGATGCCGGAAACCGCCGGCACCATCCAGTCGAGCACCAAAAGATCGGGCACGTTTTCCTGCAGCCGGATTTCGGCCTCGTCGCCGCGCGTCACCACCTCGACTTGATAGCCTTCGGATTCAAGATTGTAACGGAGGAGGACGCCCAGCGGCTCTTCATCCTCCACCACCATGATGCGCGGCGCGATCATCGGCCGGTCACTCCTGTCATGTCGCCGGCGCCGACATCGTCGTTTCGTCGAGCTTCGGGCGATCCGCCGGCAATTGCTGCCCGGTCACGACAAAATAGGCGTTTTCGGCGATGTTGGTGACATGATCGCCGATACGCTCGAGATTCTTGGCGCAGAACAGAAGGTGCGTGCAGGCGGTGATGTTGCGCGGATCCTCCATCATGTAGGTCAGGAGCTCGCGAAAAACCGCCGTATATTTCACGTCGATCTTCTGGTCGTCGGCGCGCAGTTCCTTCAACGCGCCGGCATCGCGCGACACATAGTGCTCGACCACGCCGCGCAGCTGCACAAGAACGAGATCCGCCATCGCGTCGATACCGTGCGACAGATTACGCGGCGTCGCGCTCTGCCCGACTGCGCTGACCCGCTTGGCAATGTTCTTGGCCAGATCGCCGATGCGCTCGAGATCGCCCGCCATGCGGATTGCGCCAACCACGGCGCGCAGATCCTGCGCCATCGGCTGCCGCTTGGCGATCAGCGTGATCGCGCTGTCGTCGAGCTCGCGCTGCCGCGCATCCATGATGGCGTCGTCCGAGACGACGCGCTGCGCCATCGCATTGTCCGACGCAAGCAACGCGCGGATCGAGGCCGCCACCATTGCGGCGGCGAGCTCGTCCATGTCGCGGATCAGCCGGTCGATGTGCTCCAGTTCCTCGTCGAAAGATGCGACGGTGTGTTCACCCATGGTGCTGTCCTCGTGTTCGAAATTCGCCGGACCGCTCAGCCGAACCGGCCGGTGATGTAGTCCTGGGTGCGCTTGTCGTCGGGGTTGGTGAACATCTTGTCGGTCGCGCCCTCCTCGACCAGATAGCCGAGATGGAACATCGCCGTGCGTTGCGACACGCGCGCCGCCTGCTGCATCGAATGGGTGACGATGACGATCGTATAATTCTGGCGCAGTTCGTCGATCAGTTCCTCGACGCGGGCGGTGGCGATCGGATCGAGCGCCGAACAGGGCTCGTCCATCAGGATCACTTCCGGCGACACGGCGATGGCGCGCGCGATGCACAGACGCTGCTGCTGCCCGCCGGACAGGCCGGTACCCGACTCGAGCAGGCGATCCTTGACCTCGTTGAACAGTCCGGCCTTCTTCAGGCTCGATTCGACGATGCCGTCCAACTCGGCCTTGCTCCTGGCCAGGCCGTGGATGCGCGGACCGTAGGCGACGTTTTCGTAGATCGACTTCGGAAACGGGTTCGGCTTCTGGAATACCATGCCGACGCGAGCTCGCAGCTCGACGACATCGATTTTCGGGTCGTAGACATCCTCGCCGTCGAGCGTGATCTTGCCGCTCACCCGCGCGATATCGATGGTGTCGTTCATTCGGTTCAGGCAACGCAGGAACGTCGACTTGCCACAGCCCGATGGCCCGATCAACGCCGTCACCTGATGCTCGCGGACATCGAGATCGACGTCGAACAGAGCTCGCTTCTCGCCGTAGTGAACAGAGACCTTTTCGCCCTTCATCTTGATCGAAGGGGCGTTGGTTGCGCTGCTCAGTTTCTGCTCGACGCCGGCTTCCGTCATGATGTTCATATCCTCTACTCCTTACCAGCGCCGCTCGAAGCGCCTGCGCAGTATCACCGCGATGGCATTCATGATGACCAAAAACACCAGCAAAATCAAAATCGCCGCCGAAGTCTTCTGCTGGAACCCCGCTTCCGGGAAATCCGCCCACATGAAAATCTGCACCGGCAGGATCGTCGCGGGATCGGTGAAGCCGCCGGGAATGTCGACGATGAAGGCGACCATGCCGATCATCAGCAACGGCGCGGTTTCACCGAGCGCATGCGCCATTCCGAGGATGGTGCCGGTCATGATGCCCGGCATCGCCAGCGGCAGCACGTGATGGAATACGGTCTGGACCTTGGACGCTCCGATGCCAAGCGCCGCCTCGCGGATCGACGGCGGCACGGCGCGCAGCGAAGCGCGCGAGGCGATAATGATGATCGGCAGGGTCATCAGCGCCAGCACCATGCCGCCGACCACCGGGGCCGAGCGCGGCATGCCGAAGAAATTCAGGAATACGGCAAGTCCAAGCAGGCCGAAGACGATCGAAGGCACCGCCGCCAGATTGTTGATATTCACTTCGATCATCGTCGTCAGCCGGTTCTTGGGCGCAAATTCCTCAAGATAGATCGCCGCTGAAACGCCGATCGGGAAGGCTATGGCGAGGGTTACGATCATGGTGAGGAACGATCCGACGACCGCGCCCCAGACACCGGCCAATTCCGGCTCGCGGCTTGCGCCGGTGAAGAAGAAGATCGAATTGAACCGGCTTTCGATCAGGCCGGCGCTCTTCAGCGTGTCGAGCCAGACGATCACCTTGTCCGAAATCTTTCGCGATGCTTCCGGCGTTTCGATGACGCGCAGGAATGCCTGGCCGCTCGCGGCGGGCGCCGTGCTGTCCAGCGCCTCGATCACCGTGCCTTTTGCGATCACCGTGCCGTTGGCCGCAGGCGACAGCGAGGTCAGCTTGACCGTGCCGCCATTGAACGCGACCAGCAGCGACGACGCGCCGCTCGTCAGCGTAAACATGCCGTTTTCGCCCTCGGTCGCACCATGGCCGCGCGCCAGCGCCAGCATGGCATCGTCGCCGAAGGTCAGATCGATGTCGCCGCTGGTTTCCGAAGGCGTGACGCTTGTCGAAATCGCTTCGTCCGAACCAACGTCGGCAAGTAAACCCTTGAGATAGAGGTCGGCAAAATCGTCAAGTGGAACCGCATAGTCCACCGTTCCTCCGAGCATCCCCGGATCAGCCGCAATATCCTTGCGCAGGAACACGCCTGTGCCGGTGGAAATCAGCCCGCGCAGCAGGCGCTTGTCCTGGCGGCTCTTCACATCCGGAAATTTTGCCGTAAGCGCTTCCTGAGCGATGGCGTCGTAGTTCACTTCATCGAGTTTCGCCGGGTCGACCTTGGCCGCTGAAAGATCGATCGGCAGCGTCACATAGTTCTGCCGCAGCGCCGGAATCGCCTGCGTGACGATCGTCGACAGGAGCAGCACAAGGAACAAGCCGGCCAACGCGACAGCTGCGGCGCCGAGCCATTTGAACCACGTTTCGGTACGGTAGCGGCCCTTTAGCCGCGCCTTCGCGGCATCGTCGGTATGAATGCTGACCGGCCGTCCGACGGCGCCGAATGACGAGATCGCATCAGTCATATTGCTCTCGGTATTTCTGGACGACGCGCAAAGCGACGATGTTGAGGGTAAGCGTGATGCAGAACAGCACCAGGCCGAGTGCGAATGCTGCAAGCGTCTTGGCGCTGTCGAACTCCTGGTCGCCCACCAGCAGCGTCACGATCTGCACGGTCACGGTGGTGACTGCTTCGAGCGGGTTGGCCGTGAGGTTTGCCGCCAGCCCCGCCGCCATGACCACGATCATCGTTTCGCCGATCGCGCGGCTGACGGCAAGCAGCATCGCCGAAACGATGCCCGGAAGGGCAGCGGGAAGGACCACCTTGCGGATGGTTTCCGACTTGGTCGCGCCGAGGCCGGCAGAACCGTCTCTCAGGGATTGCGGAACGGCGTTGATCACATCGTCGGAAAGCGAGGAAACGAAGGGAATGATCATGATACCCATGACCACGCCTGCGGCGAGCGCGGATTCAGACGCGACGTTGAGGCCCAGGCTTTCGCCGATACCGCGGAAGTAGGGCGCAACCGTCAGCGCGGCGAAGAAGCCGTAGACGACGGTCGGAATGCCGGCGAGGATTTCCAGAACCGGCTTTGCGACCGCGCGGACGCTTTTGGAGGCGTAATCCGAAAGGTAGATCGCAGCCATCAGCCCGATAGGCGCAGCCACCAGCATGGCGATGAAGGTGATGAGCAACGTGCCGGCAAAGAGCGGCACCATGCCAAAAATGTCCTCGTTGACCGCCCCGGCCTCCGCTCCCGCGCCGGTGAAGGCGCTCTGCGGCGACCAATGCGTGCCGAACAGGAACTTGTAGAACGGCACCTGTTGGAAGAACCGCAGCGACTCGAAGATAAGCGACAGGACGATGCCGATCGTCGTCAGGATCGCGACCACCGAACAGGCGATCAAGAATGCGCGAAGAACGCGCTCGACCACGTGGCGCGCCCGGTAGGCCTGTGCGATGCGGGAATAGGCCCAGTAAAATCCGGACGCGGAAAGCACGAGCGCGACGGTCCAGATGATCCAGGTGCTGGTCGCATGGACCGATTTGTAGAGGGCGGCGGCCGCCTCTTTCGTCGGATCGGCAAAGCCGACAAGCCCGCCAAAGGCCATCGCGCGAGCGTCGCGGATGAAAGCTTCGACCTGCGGGACGCCCATTCCCGACAACTCGGAGGAGAAGCGGTCGGTAACGATCGACGATTCAATTCCTGGCGTCACCAGCGACCACAACACGATCGCAAGCAGCGCGGGACCGGCGGCAAAAAGCGCCAGAAACATGCCATGCTGGCCAGGCAGCGAATGCAGTCGCGCGACGTCGCCATTGACGCTGGCAACAGCGCGGGTCCGGCCGAGCCAATAGGCAGCAGCGGCCAGAACCACCAGAAAAACAACGAGATAACCGACCATGATTCGGGACGTCCCCTCGACCGCCGGTCATTCACCGGCTCAAAGCACGGGACCTATGGTCCCGCGCTTTGTGCTTTAGGATATGAGGGGTCAGAGCGGTACGCTCGGACCCCCGAAACATCAGGAGCCCATGCCCTTCAGGGCCTTGGCGTTTTCGGCCGACTTGGCGCGCTCGGCGTCCGGCAGCGGGATCAGGCCCTTGTCGGCCAGATAACCATCAGGACCCCATGCCGCCTCCGAGGTGTACTCGGCGATGAACTCCTGCATGCCGGGGATGACGCCGACATGCTCTTTTTTGGCATAGACAAAGAGCGAGCGGGAAACGCCGTAATCGCCGGATGCGATGTTCTCGAAAGTCGGCTCGACGCCATCGACCTTGTGGCCCTGCAGCTTGTCGGCGTTCTGGTCAAGGAACGAGAAGCCAAAGACGCCGAAGGCATTGGGGTTGGCTTCCAGCTTCTGGACGATCAAATTGTCGTTTTCGCCGGCCTCGACAAAAGCGCCGTCTTCGCGAATCTCGCCGCAGCCCTTTTCATTAGCCGCCTTCACTTCTTCCTGACAGGCCGCATCCATGACGAGCTCAACGAATGCATCGCGCGTGCCAGATGTCGGCGGCGGGCCAAGCACCTCTATCTTTGTCGCGGGAAGCGATGAATCGACATCCGACCAGTTCTTGTAGGGGTTGGGGACGACCTTGCCGTCAACAGCGACGTTCTTGGCGAGCGCCTTGAAAACCTGTTCCTTGGTCAGATCGACGACAGTCCCTGCCTTCGAGTTGGCCAGTACGATGCCGTCGAAGCCGACCTTGATCTCGACCGGCGTCACGCCGTTTGCCTTGCAGGTTTTAAGCTCGCTATCCTTGATGGCGCGCGAGGCATTGGTGAAGTCGGCGGTATTTTCGCCCACGCCCTGGCAAAACAGCTTCATGCCGCCGCCGGTGCCAGTCGACTCGACGACCGGGGTCTTGATCTTTCCGCTCTGGCCGAGCTTTTCAGCGACAGCCGTCGTGAAGGGGAACACTGTGGACGAACCAACGATTTGAATCTGGTCGCGCGCGGCGGCATAACCAGCCGACGCGGCGAGCGCAAGCGCCGCGGCCGACGCCGTAAGGAGGAATTTCTTCATGTGGCCTGCTCCTGTTCGGAAAAATGGTCTCTCAGCGCCATTCCTTCGGCGCCCGCTGAGGCCATAGCCCCCGATTATTACAGTCACATGACAGTTTGATGTCAGCCCGGTAACCGCCGCACAGCCCTGTCAAAAAGGCAGCGCTGCGGGTCTCGCTGCAACAGCCGTGGTTTGCCGCTGGAATCAGCAGCTTGCGCGATTTGCGGCCGGCATTTGCCTGGACGGGCGAACAATTGGCGCCGAAAAAGAAAATCCGGGCGGGAGCGCGTTGCATGCGGCCAAGGAGGTCATGGCCGTGCCATCGCCGAAGCAGGTCCGTTGGGGTAAATCTGACCCTGCTTCTTGCCGGCGGTCGCTGCTCCCGCCCGTAACTGGAGGAGCGGAACTCGAATGCGTTTATTGTTCCAACCAGACGCATGCTTTGGTATGGTGCGATCGCACCATAGTCTTGTCGCAACGCGTCGCCGAATCGGCTGGACCCGATAGGCTGACGTGGCTATCTCGCGTTTGGATTTCCCCGTCCGCGGACCTTTTCGAGCAAGGCGCCGCCTGGGGCTAATGGGCTTAGGGCTGATGGGCTTGGGCAGGCAATCGTCCCAGCCCGACCCCCAATCGCGCCAAAGTCGCGCCAGGGACGCTGCGGCACTTTGATTTTTGCGCATGATCCCCAGCGAAATTGATTCCGATTCTCCGGGTCATGCGCTAGCCTTGCCCGCAGTGTATTCCGACGGTTGTCGGTAGAACCGAAGCCGCGTTATAGATCCCGCAAGGGTGTTGCCGATGTTGCGACGGATCCTGCCTTTTTTCGTGTGCCCGATGCTGCTGCTAGGGGGCGGCTGCTCGCGCAGCTACGACGGCACCGTCGTCATTCCAAGGCCGCTCGATGTCCGGCGGTTCTGGGACCGGCCGCAGCAGCAGGCGCAAGCCGAACAGCCGCAGTTGCTGCAGACCGATGTCTTTCCTGCGGCGCCCGAAACGCCGGAAACAGCGGCGGCCCGCAAAATCGACACCTCCGTGGCGCCGAGAAGGAAAATCGCCAGGATTGCCAGACAACCACCGACGCCGTCATCCGAGCCGGCGAAACCGCTCACCTGCAGGAACGTCAGCCAACCAGGAAAACGGGTCCGCATGGTCTGCGAATAGCCAGCCGGCATTCAAGCGCTGGCAGCTAAAAAGATGCGCCGCCTTGAAAACGTTGCTGCGCACCCGCCGCAGCGGTTCGGTCAGCGCAGGCCGAGAGCATGAGCCGACTGGTGGGTTTCGGGCTGCCTGATCGGCGTTGCCGGCAGCCGCGTTGAACCTTATCCGGCCTTCGACGTTAAACAGCCATCGCAGTGCCCGCACAACACACGCTGTAGCGTTTTGATTTGGCGCATGGTCCTTTCCGAACCGAACGCAGCGAGGCGGAGATCGACCCCGATCCCTGGGCGCTAGGTGGTCAAAGGAGACCGAACACATGTCGATTCACTTCACTGTCTCGGACGTGACCAGAAATCTGTTTCACTCGCTGAGAATGGACCATGAGCGCGCGCCGAGACCTCTCAGTCCTGAGCAACGTCTTTTGCTGGAATGCTACCTGGCCGGTCAGATTCCGGAATCGGCCTGGAGCGACTACGTCTTCGAGACGCCGGAATTGGCACGCCATGTCAATGCGAGACGCGGGCAACACTGATATCTGGTGAACCGGTCAGATCGCTCGAGGTGACGCCACCGAACAGCGCTTGGCTGAATCGGCGGCCCGATCAGCGTGCCGTTGCGCTTGAAGCCGCGGCTTCCCGGGAACAATAGCCCTCGAGACAAAAAGGCCGGCACATGGCCGACCTTTCCTTCCACCTCGGCCGCGCCAGTACATCCGTGGTCACGGGTTGGAGGTGAATTGCCGACCAGTAGATAGGGATTTGGTTAACGATTCCTTAACCGACGGGAACCGCTCGTCGACGCGTCGTGGCCCATCTGATTTGCGTCTTCGTGATCAGTGCAGAAAGTCGTCTTTAAATACGGCACATATTATTAATCGTTGTACACCAACGTATTAGCGTATGAGGCATATCGAAGATGCATGTCGCGCTTAAGCGCGTCGCATTGGATCCGTTCGGCCGCGACGCGCTTTAGCCTATTCTGGAAGTCGACTCATGGCCGTGCTTGGCGCTCTCCCTCCTGGCGTTCGCTGTCGACCAATTCGCGAAGCAGATTGGCAAGGAGTGGTCGACTGCCTGTGCCGGGGGTTTCCGAAGCGTGACCGGAGTTACTGGATACAGGCGCTGACCCGTTTGGCGCAGCGGCCTCCCGTCGCCGAGTTCCCACAATACGGCTTGGCCTTGGAGAAGGCCGATCGGATCGTCGGCGTTGTGCTGACCCTGTATACCCGTTATCCCGGGCAGGAAGGCGACGAAGTCCGCTGCAACCTTTCAAGCTGGTCCGTCGACGCAGAATTCCGTCCCTATGGCGCCAAATTGGTCACGACGATTCTCAAGCGAAGGGACGTGACCTACACCAATATTTCGCCGGCGCCCGCAACGTTGAAAGCCAACTGGGCGCTCGGCTTTCGCCCCTTCACCACCGGACAATTTGCCTTCTTGCCGGCTTTTAGTTCGGCGCAGCGGTCATGTCGCGTGCTTGAAGCTCGTCCCGATCTTGCGGAAATGGCGATGCTGTCCGACAGCGAGAGATACATACTCTCGGAACACTCAGCACTTGGCTGCCGGTCATTGATTTGCATTTGCGACGGAGCAGCGTTTCCTTTCGTATTGATGCCGCGCCGGATATTGCGCGGTCTTATCCCATCCTATCAGATCGTCTATTGCCGCTCTCTCGCGGATTTGAGCCGGTGCGCCGGTGCCATCGGGCGCTTTCTCTTGCGAAGCGGCATCCTGCTTTGCGTCGTCGACGCCAGGGAGCCGATTGGAGGTCTGTTCGGGTGGTACCGCGCCAACAGCGGGCTGAAATATTTTAGGGGTCCCAGACCACCCTCGCTTGGAGATCTGTCGTTCACCGAGCTTGTAATGTTCGGTCCCTGAACGACAAGCGCAGCATCAGTCATGCCGCACCGCTTTGCAGCTGAAATGGCAAAAGCGAACCCCCGCCTCCCGGGGCGAGAGTTCCATTTTTGAAAACGACGATCTGTTACTGAACAGGGGCTGTCTGAGCTGGCGGGGTTGCCGGTGCCGGCGTCATCGTGTCGACTGGAGGTGGCGGCAATTGGCCAGCGGTCGTCGCCTGCGTTCCTCCCGATTGAGTTTGGTCACACGCCGCCAGGGCAGCAAGCGCCAGGCCGAACGCGGCGAACACGGGTAGTTTGCGGGTCATATACAGTCCCTTCTATGGACGCCACCCGCGCAGGCCTGATCATCAGGACCGCTGCCTCCAGGTCAACCGTCGCTTCGTCGTCGATGCTTCAAACATTCTTACGTCCCGTAAAAGGCGGCGGGCCTTCGGGCTCGGTTTCGGTCGGCCTGGGCAAGCAAAACCGTGAGAGTGAAAGTCTCACGCCCCGGCCTGCGACTTCACATAAGCGATATAGCCGCGCACGTCGGCCGCCGGCTCGGCATAGGCCTTTCCGAGCTTCTTCTCGATCGCCGCCATGTACTCCTTCGCCCATTGGGGCAGCGCGTAGTCGATGGCGGCCAGGAATTCGAGCGTCGCCGCCAGGCGGATGTCGGCGATCGACGGGTTCTTGCCACCGATGAACGGCTTGCCGTTCCTGAAGAAGCTGTGAAAGACCTCCAGCGGCTCGGCTATCGCTGCTATAGCAGCCTTCTGGGCTTCCGCCTTCTTGTCGGGATGAGCGTCGCTGTGGCCGACCTCGCCGGCATATTGCGGGAAATTCAGCGCAGGATAGGTGGCGCGCGCCACATAGGGGTAGAGCGTGCCGATCAGGTAGAACATGGCGCTGTCGATCATCGCCCGCTTGGCCGGCGCCTTGGGATATAATTTCTCCAGCCCGTGCTTGTTGGCGAGATACTGCATGATGGCGCAGCTTTCCCACAACACGCCCCTGGGCAGGCCCTTGTCCTCGATCATCGGCGTCAGATGGGCCGGGTTTCGCGCCATATACTCGGGCGAGCGCGTGTGGCCCCATACGTCGGTCTCGGAATGGTCGAGCCCGGCCGCGCGCGCAAACACCCGTACGCTCATATTGTTGACGCTCGGCTTCAGCATGCTGAGCATCAGTGCAGACTTCTTTCCTGATTTCGCCTTGGGGTTCCGCGCGGATTTCGCCGACGCCTTGTCTTCAAGTTTTGCGGCGGCTTTCGTTGCCGACTTGTCGGAAGCGCCTGACGCCTTAACCGCAGGCGCTGTCGCCTTGGCCGCAGGCTTTGTCGCCTTGGCAGCTGGTTTCGTGGCGGCCTTGGCAGCTGGCTTCTTCCCATTTTTCGTTGTCTTCTTTACCATTGTCGTCCTCCCTCGGGTTGCTGTCGTCAGTATGGATTCTTCGGCGCGCGGTCCTCCGACAAGGTCGCACGGGAGCGCTCGACCAGCGCCTGGATCGCGTCGGCGAGATGCACTTCGGCGATTGCGTAGTCGCCGCGCGCGACGCGAAGCTTGTGCGCCTGCATCAGCACGTCGGCATGGGTGAAGCCCGCCGGCGGCTCGAAACGGTAGGAAGCGAGCTCGATCAGCAGGCCGAGCGGATCCTCGAAATAGATCGAATCCATAAAACCGCGATCCTTGACGCCGCTGTGCTTGATGGCGCGCTCGTCGAGTCGGGTGACCGCCTGCAGGAAGGTGACGCGCGACACCGCAAACGCGATGTGATGGACGCAGCCCGGATCGGTCGGCGTACGCCGTTTGACCGGCGTGCGGCTCTCGTCGGTGAAGATGGTGATCAGCCGGCCGTCGCCCGGATCGAAATAGAGGTGGCTTTCGCTTGCCTTGTCGAGATTGGGCTGCTCGAAGATGAAAGGCATGCCAAGCACGCCCTCCCAGAAGTCGATCGAGGTCTGGCGCCCGGCGCCGACCAGCGTGATGTGATGGACGCCATGCGATTGCAGTTTTTGCATTTGGCCTTCCTCCCGGCAGCCGGACGACGTCGTGTTATCTTCGCCCCCGGTGCCGCTCGCGGTTGTGCTGCCTTGTGCGTGGCCCGAGGATTATCAGGAGATGCTAAATCAAGCGGCGACGATGCGCCAGAAGCCAGGCCATAGGGACACTTGCATTGGAAGGCCCTGGGTAGCGCAAACGGTAGCTAAGCGCTGCGAGCCTTTCGGCCGCCCTCAAGCTCGATGATCCTTTGAGCCGCCTTCGCGATAAAGCCGGACCGGGTATAACCGTGCGCCTCGGCAAAGGCGTCAATTTGGCTTAGAACATCTTCAGCGAGCGTGATGTTCACGCGGACAGCTTTCTTGGCCTCGGTCTTCACCGAAACCAAGATTGCAACGCCGTCTCGATTATCGGCGTCGGCCATGACGCCTTTCAGGCTGGAGGGTTCTGGAATGGCTTCGCCATCTTCCACAAGCCCTTCGATGTGAAAGGCAAGGGCCTCCTCAGCCATGGCACGAGCGTCGTCCAGATCGGTGCCGGCGGTGACAACGCCGGGAAAATCAGGAAAGGACACACCGTAGAGTGACGGTTCCACATCCCAAAAGGGATATTCCTTTGGGAACCTTGCGGAGCATTGAACGTCAATCCGGTCTAAAGCTGAGGTAGATACAATGAAGCAGTATATCGGGTTGATCCATAAGGATACCGACAGCGACTTCAAGAATGGTCATACCGAGCAGGCGGATTCCACTCGGCATCGTTCTTCCCGGCCATGGCCAATGAGGGGCTGAGGAAAAGAACCACGAGGAGGAAAAAGCGCCGAGACATATCAAATTCGATGATGTTGCACACCGGATGAGATATTGAATCAGCAGATGCTAGGGGTACATCATCATTTGCGGTGTTTTTCGCTGGAGATATGATGATGTCCGAGGATGTTTCCCCCACCGCGTTCTATGAAGAAAAAGCAAAAAACATTCTGAAGGGCGAGCTGAAACGCCGGGGGATTAGCTATGCGCTGCTCGCCGAGAACTTGAATGAACGAGGGGCGCACGAGAGCGAGCGCAATCTGGCCAACAAGATAAGCCGGGGCAGCTTCACCGCCGCGTTCCTCATGATGTGCATGGACGTGATCGGCGTTCGGCAAGTCAGCCTAGAAGTTTAGGGCAGGCCCAACGGGCCATGCTCTTCATCGGCGGGCGAGGACACGCAGGGCAGCAGGGCAGCCGTCGATGGAACTTTAGCGATTTCTAAAAATTGTCTGTGACCAGTGGGCATGCCCTCCGCCCGCTGCAGATCGGGCCGCACCCGATCGGGCCCGCGCTCTCCGCCAGAGGCGCGGGCTTTTCCTACCGTTACCGATTTCGCTGAGATGGTCGGCCCGACAGCCGCTGCACTGACGCTCCACAGATCTCAGGCGGCAGGAACTGGCGCCGCCCGGCGGCTTTCCATCTGTTCGAACGATGCGCTGTCTTCATGGAACACGTAAATATTGAAGCCGGCGGGGCTTGAAAATTGCCCGCTGGCTTCGGCTAGCGGGCTTTTTGCATCTCTTGAACGGGGCAAGGCTGCATTCGCCCTCATGGACCGGCTCGGGACCATAGAGCAGCAGGACAGCTTCTTCGCTCGGCAGCACGCCGGCAGGGCAAGTCGGTTCAATAGCCATGCGCACTAGCTTGAGGGCGGCCCATGCGTTGCAGATGTTATCTTGGCCGTCCATACTTTCTAGCTGATATGGGGCGGCCCAGCAGTCAGTTGGAGTTTGGGTGGTGGCCGCTGGGCCTAACCGGCGGAGCATCTGCGGGACGGTCGCCGGCTACTTCTATATATGCATAATTGCTAATTTAGTAAAATTGTCACGTTCCGTTCCCCTGGCTATCAAATCGGATGAGCCTAGAGTCAATTTGGTGCCTAAACCAGCGAGTGACGGCGGGGCCGACTATAGGGCATGCATCACTTCTAATTTCGTGTCTTCGATGCTATCGATCGCGGTAGGATCGCGGGGGCGGTAATGCTGAGTCGAGAATTAGGCTGCTTGTTTATTCACATTCCGAAGAATGGCGGGACCAGTATCGAGGATGCCATCTGGCCGGATCGGTGTAACCGAACAGCCGACCAATATTGGAAGAACCCAGAACTAAACCGGCATCAGAAAGAAGGGCTGCACCACCTTACCGCCGCCCAAATCCGGTCAGAGATAGGGGCGGAGACTTTTGATCGTATGTTCAAGTTTTCCCTCGTCAGAAACCCATGGGACAAAGCCATTTCACAGTTTCTCTACACCAAGACCTGGCGCCGTGATTTGCGCAAAATGCTTGGTCTGACCCGCTTTATGTCTTTCCGTTCGTATCTGAAGGCTATCCAGCGCGTCGATCATCCTCAATGGCGGGCACAACACCTGTTCATTGATGACAACAACGGAAGCTTGCTGGTTGATCACGTCGGGCGTTTTGAGCAGATCCGTGAGGAATTCACCCACGTTTCCGAGAGAATCGGGTTAGCAAACGTCGCTTTGCCGCATAGCAAGAAGTCAATTCGAAAGGCCGACTACCGCGACTACTACACTCCCGAGACAAGGAACATGGTGTGGACCATCTACAGGACTGACATAGAGCGATTTGGATACGAGTTTTAGGCAGCGCGCCACCACTGGACCCAGGGTAGGAACCCAGGTCCGCCGCCTGCTGGTTTCAATGACGAGGAGTACTCGTTTGGGCATCGGGTTAACCGTTCGACGGTTTCCTTGCATCAGAAACTTGGAACATTAGTGAGGCAGAAACATTGTTGGCGCGATGGACAAGAACGATGGCGACTATCCTCCTGAGCGTTTTCCGGGCAACCTGCCCGAGGATCTAGTGGTGGTCACGGAGGCGTGGCGGGATCGCAATTTGGTCGAGGAATGGGAAGAAGCTGACGCCGTCCTCAACAGCCAGCCTTCCGTGGTTCCGTTCCTGGTTCTGTATGTGCTCTCAATGTTGGGGTTGGCATGGTACGCCAAGGCTGGCAGGTTTCTTCTATAGCGCCGTGAGTTCCGTTACGCACCGCGGAGGTGTGAAGGTCTCGGCCTGGAATCACCTTGAACCGGGAAATGCGGGAACGGCTCTGGAAACGGGTTCAGAAAGCCCCAGGACAGCCGCCAAAGGGCATGAAGCGGCCGGCGACACAAATGGGTCAAGCCGGGATGATCGGCCGCGTAGAGCCAGGAGGAAGACCTTCGGCACGCTTCGCTGCAGGATTTTTGGGAGGCTAGTTAGCGACCAGTGGCAAGGGATCAGCATTCAGGATTATATTCCTCCCGTTGCGGCGAGCCCCTCAACGGAGATCGCCATGCCCCAAAAGACCTCGCACCCTGGCCGCCCGCGAAAGCATCTATGTCAATTGCGGACACCCGATGTGCTGCAAATCGACGAAGCTCGACATCCGGGCGCTGATTGACAGGCTCGGCCGTGACCACGGCTCGATGCATGACGATCTGGTCGGGCTCTTTGTCTGCTCAGCTTGCAAAGCTGCCGACCGTGACCGCCGGCCGGTGTTCTTCACATGCATTCCTGACTACGAAGGCCAGCAGCGGGCGCGCAACTTTCGAACGAGGGGGCTGAAAGTGGCCAGCGCCCGCTGGCGCCAGCAGCCCATTGCGCAAGGGCGATTTACGATTGAGCAGAAGGAAGTGGTCGGACTACGCTAACCGCGCGTCCCAACTTTCGGACGAATTTGAGCTTGCGCGGGTGCTGCGTAACAGCCTTGCGCATCATCGGGCGCGAATGATCGTCTTGCGTGGGCGAGGTCGCCCAACTCCGAATGGAAATCAGAGACGCCGCCGCGATCCGCGTTCATGTGCGAGCTGCTGCTAACCAGGCATAGTTGCACCGGCTATTTGTGGTAAATTAGGTTCGAACTGACACGCAACCGGCCTGTCCGCGATGAGCGAGTGGGAACCTGACTATCTTGCCGTTGAAAGCGCGCGCCTCTACCAGATACGAGCCGCGGCACGGATTGAAGACATGCACTCCACGATCGAAGAGACGCGCCGCATAATCGCAGAGTCCCGCAAGCTGCTAGAGCGTCTAGCCGACAAGGCGGGCGTACCCAGCCGTAGGGGGCGTGCCGCTGCTACAGGTCCTCGATCTGGCCCGATGAATCCTGGAACGGAGTCGCATTATCGGCGTTACCGGCCAACCAAACGCTGCCAACGATATGGAGAACGCGCGTGATCGAGTTGACCGAGACGGAAAAGCGCTTTCTCAAGCGCGTTGACACCATCACTCACGTTCCCTGGTCGAACAAAGTCACAGCCGCAGATGCCAAAGGCAAGCCCATGCGTATCGCAAGGGCAACGTTTGCCCGATTAAGAGACGACGGTATCATCATCCGATCTACAAGCGACCTGACCTCGAACACCTACGTCATTAATCCTGCACCCGTGACGCCACAAGTCGAGGAAGTGCAGGAAGCGTCCTGATCGGGCGGGATTAACAAACCCGCAAAGCCGGAGGCCTTGCAGGATCGCCCTGATCTTAGCGCCCGATGATCGCGATGTCGTTGTCGCGCATCGTGTCCAGGATCCGCTTGTGCCGGTGCTCTCGCGCCTTCTCGCACCCTCGCTAAGGCATCGCGCGGCCCGCTGCCTCCGGTGGTGGCGGGCTTGTTTTGCTGGGGCGGTCAGTTCGGCGCGATTAACGTTCTCTGCGATTTCCAAAACTGAGTGTCGATCGCGTCTTTAGTAGCCGCCACCGCCAGTACTGCCGGCACTGCCACTACTGCTCCCGCTCGATGTAGACGCGGTTGGGGGTGGAGCCTCGCCGCGTGGTGCTGTCATGCAGGCAGTCAAAAGTAATACCGAAAACAGGATGAAAAGGCGCATATCGATAACCTCCTTTGGTAGGGTGTTCTCTATCGACAACGTCTCAGGTCCATCATTATTCCGCGAAGTCTGATCGGAATGCCCGCTGCCTCACGGTGGCGGGCTTTTCACCAGGCAGGAAATTCTTTTTAAACCCATTGCCACGGGTCAGCAGCATTCGAGTTCCGAGAGGCCGGGGCCCGAAGAAGCCTTACTGAACGAGGTAATTTTTGACTATGGTCATGAAGCAGACCAGTGAAATAATTCCAGCGATCGCTGCTTGAGCGCGCCCAACCTGGATGATCATCTCCTCCGTCCAGCCTGCCTCTTTGAAACCCCTGAAATGGTCCTCGAATTTGGCCCGACCGTAGCGGGTAAAAAAGCCATGATGACCAGGAGTATCGTGCAAACCACGCTTGAGTCAGAAGGCTCGTCATGATTCCGGAGGACAAAGGTAAACACCACGCCGGCCGAAAAGCAGGCTATCGAAAAGAAAAAACCGATATCCTGTGGCCATCTTCTGTTGGCGGGTCGGGTTGTCATCGGCGCGCTCGCGCTTCCTCATCCATGTCGCGTGGACCTGCCGATAGTCGCAGGAAACCTTTGGAAAGAAACGAATCTGTTCAGGGAAATTTGCGGGGGTTTATTCGTTGGATATTCGATGAAATCAGGCCGGGGAGGTTTAAGTGCTTGATATTGCTGGTACGCCCAAGGGGAATCGAACCCCTGTTACCGCCGTGAAAGGGCAGAAAACCACTACCGTTCATGCCTAATGCCGAACGCTCGCAAGGCGCTGCAGCAGTCTGCAATTTCTTTGAACGGCATTTGCGGATTTGAAGGCGGATTTGCTTTAGCCTCGCAGGAGCGGTCTCAAAGGAACCGTCCATATGCAACGTACTTTCCGGGGAACCTTGGCGACAATGTTGATTGCCTGTGGTGTCGCAGACGCTGCCGGCTACGCGCAGGCGCAAAATCTGCTCACCATCACCGCACCAGTCTCCGGTCAGACTGTTGATGGGACGCTCTCCTTTTCCGGGACGGCTTTCGTCAACAGTATTACACGGCGCGGTAGTATTCGCGGACAGACCAACACTGGGGTCGAATGCCGAGGCACGACCACTGCCAATCTTACCTTCTCGCGTGGAGAAGGAACGATGGTTTGCGGGCAACTCTCAACCCGATTCGTGTTCTCGCTGACCAGCAGACAACCCCCGGTTGGCACAGGAACGGGAACCCTATCCGACGGGCGCAAAGTGGTGTTGAGAATAGGACAATGACCGCAAAACGACTGGCACGAATTGATGTCCTACTCGCGGCGCACGTGGCTTTCACACCGTTTGGCCCAGTTGCCAGAACCGGTCTTGTCGCGCCATTTCCGGTTATTGGCGGGACGGACCATCAGCAGACATTTAGCACCAGGATTGGTGCTGTTGTCGAGGACGGGACCTGCAGAGCCCCGAGCCTTGAGCGGATCGTGAAAACCTGGACGAGAACTGGTCGCCGCGTGGTCGTATTGCGACTTTGCCGGCAGCTTGTCGGGCGAATGCTGGTGCCGCTTGCAGTGAGTTTCGTTTACCATAGGTGATCAATACGCAGCGGGTACGAAAGCCGTTGGGCTGCGAGGTCGAGTTCGACGCCCATGCAGACGCACTGAGTTTTCGACGCTGCATTGATGGAGAGCTGCATGGAGGCCTTAGCGGTTCGCACGCCTCCGCCTCCCCATCCACAGCCGGATTGATGTGAGAGGATTTTGCACCCCCCGCGACGGCAATGGGGCGAGGATCCGCCTTCGACTCCTGCACCAAACATTGGGCTCGTCTGGGCCGGACTAGGCACATCAATAGCCTGCGGCAGCGGTGCATTTCGGGTCACTTATCGGGACCGCAGATCTCGAATTATCATTAAGTCGTTGATATCCTTGGTACGCCCAAGGGGAATCGAACCCCTGTTCCCGCCGTGAGAGGGCGGTGTCCTGACCGCTAGACGATGGGCGCGTTCAAGAACCGGCGATATAGGCTGACGGCCGGGAAAAAGCAACTGGGCTTCTGGCAGTCAATGATGTCGGGGAAATATCCGTTGCAGACCTATCGTTTTGGCTCGATCAAGTCCCAGAGATTTCCATGGAGATCGGCGAAAACCGCCACAGTGCCATAGGGCTCAACGCGGGGCGCCTCACGGAATTCAACGCCCTTTGCGAGCATTGCCGCGTGGTCGCGGACAAAATCGTCGGTCTCGAGGAACAGAAAGACGCGGCCGCCGGTCTGGTTGCCGATGCGGCTTGCTTGCATATCGTCCGACGCTTCGGCCAGCAGCACCTGCGCGCCTTGTCCGTTCGCCGGCGCCACCGTGACCCAGCGCTTGCCGCCGCCGAGATCGACGTCCTCGGTGAGCAAAAAGCCCAGCTTGTCGACATACCAGGCGATCGCCTCATCGTAATTTGCGACGACAAGCGCGACGGTGGCGACGCGGCGATTTTCGGCGAAACCAATCATTTGTTGCGGATCGAAAAGCGACCGATGATGCGGCGCTCAGTGATGCCGTAGACAAAAATGGCGCGGCTGCCGTCGGCAAGCTCCGCATCGATGGAGACGCGGTCGCCGGAAAGCGACTGGCTGATGACCTTGGCGCCGACCGGCAGCACGATGTCGCCGGTCAGCGGCTCGCCTGATGGCACGTGGATGTCGCCGGCAAGGGACGGGTCTGCCGGTGGCGCGGTGCGCGTTTTGTAGACAAGGGCTGCAATCACCACCATAAGGGCGAGGAACAGCAAGCCGAGATTGATAGCGACGAAGCGGACGAGCTTCTTGCGCACCTTTTCGACTTCGGGGTCGAGCGGCTTTTCCTCGTCTTCATCGGCAGCAGCCATGGCAAACCATTCCGGAACGATTTTCGATGAGCGCTCATAACGAAGAGACCCCGATATTGATAGAGGATGGATTGACGGGCGGATCGCCAAATGGGGGATCGCCAGACGGATCGGTCGTGCTGGAAGCAGGCTCCGATGCGGCGGGCCAGCGGCTCGACCAATGGCTGGCGGGCAAGCTCGGCCCGGACATGTCGCGCAGCCGGGTGCAGATGCTGATCCGGCAGGGCGCCGTCAAGGTCGGCGGCCAGCCGGTCATCGAGACCAAACGCAAGATGGCAGCCGGTGACCGCGTATCGGTCGACATGCCGGAGCCGGAGCCGGCGGAGCCGCAAGGCGAGAACATCCCGCTCGACGTCCTCTATGAAGACAATGAATTGATCGTCATCGACAAGCCTCCGGGGCTGGTCGTCCATCCCGGCGCCGGCAACTGGACCGGCACGCTGGTCAACGCGCTGATCCACCATTGCGGCGACAGTCTTTCCGGCATCGGCGGTGTGCGGCGTCCGGGCATCGTCCACCGCCTGGACAAGGAGACCAGCGGCGTCATGGTCGTGGCCAAGACCGACCGCGCCCACAAATCATTGTCGGAGGCGTTTGCCGACCATGGCCTGACCGGCGATCTCAAACGCGCCTATCTGGCGCTGGTCTGGGGCATTCCGATGAGACCGACAGGCACGGTCGACGAGCCGCTTGGCCGCGCCGCCGACCGCGTGCGCCGTGCCGTGGTGCCACAGGGCCGCGACGATGCCCGCCACGCCGTCACCCATTTCACGGTGGTCGAGCGCTTTGGCGAGCAGCAAAAGGAGTTTGCCACGTCGAGCCTGGTCGAATGCCGGCTCGAGACCGGCCGCACCCATCAGATCCGCGTCCACATGGCTCATATCGGCCATCCGGTTGTCGGCGATCCGGATTACGGCCAGGCCTTTCGCACCAAGGCGAACCGGCTGCCCGAGCCGCTGAAAGGCCAGGTGAAGGCCTTTCCGCGACAGGCATTGCATGCCCGCCTCCTTGAATTTCGGCATCCGACTACCCATTTATCGATGAGGTTCGAGGCGCCGCTACCGAGCGACATGGAGGAACTCGTGGACGGATTCCGCAGACTCTGAAGCAGCTTCATCCATTCAAAACCAGATCGGCAAAAACCTGACCCGCGTTGTTCACTTTGGCGTGACACACTGTTTCGTGTTGAACCAAATGCTGTCCTTTCTGGTTTTGTTCCTGTATACATCCGCTGTCGCGAACGAGCCTTTGGCGTTCGTGACATATGCCCGCCGCGTTAGGGGGCACCACTCCAAGAGAGAGGGGCGCTATCATGGCCCAGTCACTACCCAGTATCGTTTCCGGCGAAGGCGGCCTCAGCCGCTACCTGGAAGAAATCCGTCGCTTTCCGATGCTTCAGCCGCAGGAAGAGTACATGCTCGCCAAGCGTTACGCTGAGCACGAGGACACCACGGCTGCGCACAAGCTCGTCACCAGCCACCTTCGGCTCGTCGCCAAGATCGCCATGGGCTATCGCGGCTACGGCCTGCCGATCGGCGAAGTGATCTCGGAAGGTAATGTCGGCCTGATGCAGGCCGTCAAGAAATTCGAACCGGAGCGCGGCTTCCGGCTCGCCACCTACGCGATGTGGTGGATCAAGGCCTCGATCCAGGAATACATCCTGCGCTCGTGGAGCCTGGTCAAGATGGGCACCACCGCCAACCAGAAGCGCCTGTTCTTCAACCTGCGCAAGGTGAAGGGCAAGATCCAGGCGCTCGACGACGGCGACTTGAAGCCCGAGCAGATCGCCGAGATCGCCACCCGCCTCAACGTGTCGGAAGCGGAAGTGGTGTCGATGAACCGCCGCCTGTCGGGCGACGCCTCGCTCAACGCGCCGATCCGGGCGAGCGAAGGCGAGTCCGGTGAGTGGCAGGACTGGCTGGTCGATGACCACGAAAGCCAGGAAGAGGCGCTGATCGAGCAGGACGAACTGGAGAACCGGCGCGGCATGCTGTCCGGCGCTCTTGCCGTGCTCAACGAGCGCGAGCGGCGCATCTTCGAGGCGCGCCGCCTGGCCGAGGAGCCGCTGACGCTGGAAGAGCTGTCGGCCGAGTTCGACATCAGCCGCGAGCGCGTGCGCCAGATCGAGGTGCGCGCCTTCGAGAAGGTGCAGGACGCGGTCAAGGCCGCAGCCAAGCGCCAGATGCAGGCGCTGCGCACCATCGAGGCGCAGCCGGCGGCGTAAAACCTCCGGCGGAAACAAATAGCGGCGGGGGGGGGGGGGGGGGGGGGGGGGGGGTTTTTTGGGGGGGGGGGGGGGGGGGGGGGGGGGGGGGGGGGGGGGGGGGGGGGGGGGGGGGGGGGGGGGGGGGGGGGGGGG